>JAHELH010000018.1:2236-18187 GCA_024644285.1 Paracoccaceae bacterium
TTCGCGGCCGCGGCGTGGCTTTCGTTCTCCTTGCCCATGTGATGCACCAGCGCGCCGCAGCAGCCCATGCCGCGGGCGATCACCACCTCGCAGCCGAGCCGCCGCAGAAGCCGGATCGTCGCGTCGTTGATGTCGGTGTTCAGCGCCTTCTGCGCGCAGCCGGTCATCAGCGCCACGCGCCGCTTCCGCTCGCCTTCGGCGGGAAACACCTGCGGGTCGTCGTTGCGGCTGACCGGCGGCACCCGCTTCGGCGCCATCTCCAGCATCGCGCGCAGCCGCGCATCGGGCATGAAGCGCGCGAAGGGGCGGCCGATCTTCGCGCCCAGCAGCGCCAGGCGGAAGCGCCCCGGATAGGGCAGGATCCGCGCCAGCGTCCAGCGCAACACCCGCTCGAAGACCGGACGCCGATAGGTCTTCTCGATATGCGCGCGGGCATGGTCGACAAGGTGCATGTAGTGCACGCCGGAGGGGCAGGTCGTCATGCAGGCCAGGCAACTGAGGCAGCGGTCGATATGCTTGACCGTCCTGGCATCCGCCGGGCGGTCGTTTTCCAGCATGTCCTTGATCAGGTAAATCCGGCCCCTGGGCGAGTCCAACTCGTCGCCCAGCACTTGGTAGGTCGGGCAGGTCGCGGTGCAGAATCCGCAATGCACGCAGGACCGCAGGATCTCGTTCGATCGGGCGATCGCGGGATCGCGCAATTGCGCTTCGGTAAATGTCGTCTGCATCAGACCCCCAGCACGAACAGCCCCGGCACCGCCAGAAGCACGAAGAAGAACACCGCAATCGTCCAGTACGGCAGCCCCGGCATCTGCCGCGACAGGACCCGGCCCAGCGTTTGAACAGCCCCCGCCAGCACCCAGACGGCGGTGTAGAGCGCCAGCGCCGCGACCCCGAAGGCGTCGGCGCGCGGATCGCCGGTGAAGAACGGCCCGAACGACCCGGCATAGCTGGCCCAGAGGAATGCCAGCACCACCGCGACCAGCGCGAAACCGATCAGGAACGGCCGGCCGGGCGGGCGCAGGACCAGCCCGAAATAGATCGCCAGCGGCACCACGACATAGATCACGCCCAGGATCATCCCATCAGCCCCGGGTTGAAAATGCCGCGTGGATCGAACTTCTCGCGAAGACCCTTGCTGATCGCCGCCAGCGGCGCGGTCTCGGGGTGGAAGGCGCCCAGCTTGCGCCGCGTCTCCTCGCTGGCACGCACCAGGGTCGCGTGGCCCCTGACCCCGTCCGACATCGCCCGCACATCCGTCCCTTCGGCCACCCGCGCCCAGACCAGCCCGCCGCCCCAGTCGTAAAGCAGCCCTTCGGCCTGCAGCGCCTGCGCCACCGCCGGCCCGTCCGAGGGCTTGACCGAGATCCGCCAGACATCGCCCGGCGCCCCGTGAAACGCCTCGACGTCGCGCACCCAGCGCCAGCCCGCGGCGGTCTTTTCCGGGTCGGTCTCGGTCGCACTTGTCCCGAACGATCGCAGCAGGTCCTGCAGGCGTTCCAGCCGATACGCCACCGAGGCCTCGAATCCCTCGATCCGGATCATCGTCACCGGGTCGCCGTCGACGCCCACCGGCGTATGCGCCGCGCCCGTCACCTCGAACGGAGAGCCCAGCGCCATCGACAGCGCCCGCACCGCGTCTTCGTTCGACAACCCCTCGATCAGCACCACCCCGGTCACGTCCGGCTTCGGCAGCACCTTCAGCGAGACCTCGGTCAGCACCCCCAACGTGCCGTAACTTCCGCAGAGAAGCTTCACCAGGTCGTAGCCGGTGACGTTCTTCATCACCCGCCCGCCGTTCTTCAGCACGGTCCCCTGCCCGTCCACGAAGCGCACGCCCAGCAGGTGATCGCGGCAGGCGCCCACCGCGATCCGCCGTGGCCCCGAGACATTCGCCGCCGCCACCCCGCCGATGGTCGGCTCGCCCTCGGTGCCCAGCAGCCCGCGATGATCCATCGGCTCGAAGGCCAGCCGCTGGTTCTCCTTGGCCAGCGCCGCCTCGACATCCGCAAGTGGCGTGCCGGCCGCCACCACCAGCGTCAGTGCGCCCGGTTCGTACAGCGTCACCCCCGTCAGGCCCGAGACCGACAACACCTCGCCGGTCACCGGGTTGCCCACGGGCCGCGTTCCGCCGCCGGCCACGCGCAGCGGTCCCGACGCCGCCGCCACCGCCTCGGCCAGCGCCGCCTCGTTTTGCGGCGTCAGCATGGGCGGCCCGGACGCAAAACGCCGCCGGCGCGGATCGGCGCCGGCGGCGAGACGTGGATATGCGGTGCCGTCAGACCTGGCTGGCGGTGCAGGGCGCGCCGGCCGGGCCACCGCCGGGAAACACGTTCATCACATAGTGGACCTTGCCCGGCGCCAGCGCCGGCAGCGTCACGACGCCCGATTTTCCGAAGGGCGCGACATAGGCCACCTTGGTGCCGGCGGGCACGGTGAAATTGTAGTTGTGCGAGATCGCGATGTCGTTCGGGAACTCCACCGGCGTGCCCTGCACGACGCAGTTGAAGTGCAGCTTGATCGGACGCAGGGCGTTCGGGTTGACCTGCATGACCTGCGGTTTCAGCGCGTTCGAGGCTCTCAGGTTCACGACGCTGCCGGCCTGTGCCGAAACCGAGGCCAGCGCGGTCAGGCTCAGCACGGCGGCGAGGGTGGTTTTTACGAATGCGGATTTCATGGCGGGATCCTTTGCTGGGGTGCAGCGCCCGGACCAGTCCGGACGCCATGCACGGACCCTGACCCGCATCCGGCTTGTCAAACAATAACATCACCGCCTCAAATCATTGATTTTCAATAACATGAACCTTTCCCCCCGCCCGACCGACATACTCTTTCGGGGCCCGTTCATGCCGCGGCCCGGCGGCTTTCGCTGAGGCTCAGCGGAAACACCTTGGCCGGGTTCAAAAGCCACGCCGGATCAAAGACATCCTTGACGTGCAATTGCGCCTGCAGATCCTCGGGCGTGTACTGGTCCAGCATCAGGTCACGCTTTTCGATGCCGACGCCGTGCTCGCCGGTCAGGCAGCCGCCGACCTCGACGCAAAGCCGCAGGATGTCGGCGCCGAATCGCTCGCACAGCTCCAGGTCGCCGGGCTTGTTGGCGTCGAACAGGATCAGCGGATGCATGTTGCCGTCGCCGGCGTGGAACACGTTGCCGACCTTCAGGCCGTAGTCCTGAGACATCTCGCCGATGCGTCTCAGGACATGCGGCAGCGACGACACCGGGATCGTGCCGTCGAGACACATGTAGTCGTTGATCTGCCCCACCGCACCGAAGGCGGACTTGCGGCCCAGCCAGATCCGCGCCGCCTCGTCGGCATCCTTGGCCTCGCGCAGCTCCACCGGATCGTGCCGGCGCGCGATCTGCATGATCACGCCCAGCTGCTCGTCGATCTCCGCCGGCGAGCCCTCGACCTCGACGATCAGCAGCGCCTCGCAATCGGGATAGCCCGCGCCCGAGAACTCGTCGGTGACCTCGATGCACAGCCGGTCCATGTATTCCATCGCCACCGGCAGCACGCCCGCCTTGATGATGTCGGCCACGCAGGCGCCGGCGACCTCGGGCGAATTGAACCCCATCAGCACCGGCCGCGCGCCCTCGGGCTTGCGCAGGATGCGCAGCGTCGCCTCGGTCACCACGCCCAGCTGGCCCTCCGACCCGCAGATCACCCCCAGCAGATCCAGCCCGCCGGCATCCAGGTGCGCGCCGCCGAACTCGACCACCTCGCCCTCCATCGTCACCAGCGTCACGCCCAGCAGGTTGTTGGTGGTGACACCGTATTTCAGGCAATGCGCGCCGCCGGAATTCATCGCGATGTTGCCGGCGATGGCGCAGGCCAGCTGCGAGGACGGGTCGGGGGCGTAGAAGAAATCCTCTTCCTCCACCGCGCCGGTGACGCTGAGGTTCGTGCGCCCCGCCTGTACCCGGATAAGGCGGTTGTCGTAGTCGACCTCCAGCACCTCGTTCAGCCGCGCCACGCCCAGGATCACCGAATCCGCCGTCGGCAGCGCCCCGCCCGCCAGCGAGGTGCCCGAGCCGCGCGGCACCACCGGCACACCTTCCTCGTGGCAGATCTTCAGCACCGCCGCGACCTGCTCGGTGCTCGCCGGCAGCACGGCGCAGAGCGGCGGGCAGCGATAGGCGGTTAGCGCGTCGCATTCATAGGCGCGGGTCTCGGCGGCATCGTCGATCACCGCATCCGCCGGCAGCACGCCGCGCAGGCGCTGCACCAGGCGGTCCTTGCGCGCCAGAATTGCGGGATTTGGAACGGGCATTTCCATCGCGCACCTCCTATTGGTAAAAAAATATAACCAATTTCTCCCTATGGCAAGCGCCAATCGCGCGGCCTAAGCTACTATACATGGATCTCGTCGACCGCCTTCGTCTTTTCGGCCCAGCCGACGCCGCAGCGCTGACGCTGATCCTGCTGGCCTGGGTCGGTATCGGCTGGCTGATCGAACATCCGCCGAAACGCCGACCCTCGGTGTCGCATCTGATGGCGGATTACCGCCGCGAATGGATGCGCCAGCATCCGGCCCGCGACCCGCGGGTCTTCGACGCGCTGGTGCTGGGCAACCTGCGCGAGGGCACCGCCTTCTTCGCCTCGGCCTGCCTGATCGCGCTGGGCGGCGGGCTGGCGATGATCGGCAATACCGAGCCGCTTCTCGGCGTGGCCGAAGATTTCGCGCTCGACGCCCCGGCGGTGATCTGGGAGGCCAAGATCCTGCTGGTCCTGGCCTTTCTGGTCACCGGGTTTCTCAAGTTCATCTGGGCCAACCGGCTGTTCGGATACAGCGCGGTGGTCATGGCCTCGGCCCCGAATGACGAGACCGAACTGGCCTATGCCCGCGCCGCCAAGGCGGCCGAGATCAACATCCACGCGGCCAAGAGCTTCAACCGCGGCCTGCGGGCCACCTATTTCGCGCTGGCCGCGATGGCCTGGCTGCTGGGCGCCATCCCGCTGATGGTGGCCACGATGCTGACGGTGCTGACCCTTTGGCGCCGCGAATTCGCCTCGCATTCCCGCACGATCTTGATGGAGGCGCCATGAAACCGCTCCTGGCCCTGATGCTCTTCGCCGCCCCCGCCCTCGCCGATCACCCCGTCGTCGAGGCCGCCACAGCGACCGCGCGCGGCGGCACCTGGACCGTCTCCGTCACCCTCTCGCACCCGGATACCGGCTGGGACCACTACGCCGACGGCTGGCGCGTCGAATCCCCCGACGGCACCGAGCTTGGCTTCCGGGAGCTTCTGCACCCGCACGTGACCGAGCAGCCCTTCACCCGCTCGCTTTCTGGCGTGGCGATTCCGGACGATCTTGCCGAGATCGAGATCCGGCCGCGCTGCAGCGTGGACGGATGGGCTGCGGAAACCTACACGGTCAGCCTGCGCCCCTGACAAGACCGGCGGCGCGCCGGCCATCGCGGCCCGCGCGCCAGGTTCAGGCGCAGACCACCCGATTCCGCCCTTCCCGCTTTGCCGCATAGAGCGCCTGGTCGGCCTCCGAGATCACGTCGCCCGGCGCCTCATGCCGTTGCTTCATCGGGGCCACGCCGATGCTTGTGGTGACCCGGAACCGCGCCCCGCCCGCGCATAACTCGGCCTCCGCCACGTCGCGGCGCAGCCGTTCGGCCACGCCGGCCGCCGCATCCACGTCGGTTTCGGGCAGCATGATCGCAAATTCCTCGCCGCCGAACCGCGCGATCCGGTCCCCGGCGCGCAGGTCGCGGCGGCAGATCTCGGCGATCCCGCGCAGCGCGTCGTCGCCGGCGGCATGACCGTGGGTATCGTTGACGCGCTTGAAGTGGTCGATGTCGAGCATCAGGAACGACAGCGGCCGCTGGTCGCGCCGCGCTGCCCGGAACGTCCCCGTGGCAATGTCGAGAAACCTGCGCCGGTTGGCGACGCCGGTCAGGCAGTCGGTCGTCGCCTGCCGCTCCAGCCGCTGCACCTCGGCGCGCGTGTCGCTGATGTCGCGATAGACCGCCAGGCGGCTGCCGCCGGGGATCGCGTTGACCCGGCACTCGATCCAGCGCCCGGTCGTCAGACAGCGCTCGTATTGCAAGGGGCCGCGCGCCCGCAGGGCCGCCTCCATGCGGGCCACCGCGCGGTCCGGATCGCTTCCGGAAAGGACATCCGCCTGTGCCAGGGCGAGGCGCAGCGCGCGGCCCGGCTTCGGCGCCGACAGGATAGCCTCCTTGTCGACCTGCAGGATCTCGAACAGCCGGTCGTTCCAGGCCACCATCTCCAGGTCGGGATCGAGAATCTGGACGCCGTCGGGAATGGTGGCCAGCGCGGTTTCCAGCATCACCGTCTTGGCAGTGACCTCGTCGGACAGGGCGCTGGCCCGACGCTCGGCATGGACCTGGGCGGATATGTCGCTGGCGGTGCCGCGATGCCCCAGGAACCGCCCGCTGCGGTCGAAGACCGGCTTGCCGCTCGTGCGCAGCCACTTGGTGCCGTCCGGCCCAACCCTTGGAAAAACGAACCCGTCGAACCCGTTGCGCGCCGTGATGCCCGACAGGTGCGCCTTCCATTCCGCCTCGCTTATCGAGGCGGGACAGCCCAGTTCCTCGCGGCTCTTGCCGTAATGCCAGTTGGCGGCCACACCGGTGATCCGCTCCACGCTGGGGGACATGTAGGTAAACCGGTGATCGGCATCGGTTTCCCAGAACCAGCCCTGCATGGTTTCGGAAAAGTCGTCGAGCGCCGCGGCCATGCCCGGCTGCACCGCCTGCTGGGCCAGGCTGGTTTCAGCGCAGGGCGCAGCCCCGTCCAGGCGCCGCCGCTCGGCAAGCTGCCGCTGCAAGTCCTGCAATTGCCGGCGCAGCGACGCAACGTCGTCGGATTGCTGTCCGGGGCCGGATTCGTCGGAAAGATGGTTTCTGCGCGAGTGTTTCACTGATACCTCCGCAACCTGTTCGCACGGCAAGCGTTAGGCGCGGCCGGTTACCGACACGTTACCGAACCGGGCAATTCCCCTATAAAAAACAAAGATTTCCCGGCGAAACTGCGCTAAGTTTTAGCCAAATCCGCGCCATCGCGGCGTGCGTCAGCCGCGCCCCTCGCGCAGCCACGCGCCGACCATCAGCAGCGACGCCAGCGCCAGGAAGGCCCAGGCCGAGACCAGCGGGACGATCGTCACGTCGGCCGTGACATAGGCGCCGCGCGGGGTGATCCCCAGCCAGCCGCGGCCCGAAGCCGGCCGGCCTTCGCGCACCGGCCGCAGATCCGGCAGCCCGGCCTCGATCCGGGCGATCCCGCCGCGCGCGGCCTCGACCGCCGGTTCCAGCAGATCGGCGCTGGCGATGGTCTGCTCGAACTCGCGCGGCGCGGCCGGGCCCAGCGCGATCACCGCCTCCTCCTCGCCCTGCTGCAGACGGTAGAGCCCGATCTCCGGCCCCTCGAACACCGTCTCGAACCGCCCCGGCGACACCTCCTCCATCGGCACGGCGACCATCGCGCCGTCCGGGCCGGTGATCTCGACCTCGCCGACCGCCTCGCCAAGGGTGCGCCGCGTGATCGTCATGGTCTGGCCCTCGGCGGTGACGCTCAGCGCCTCCTCTTCCAGTTCCGGCTCCTTCATCATCCAGTGCGCCAGGCGCCGCAGCAGTTCCAGCTGCGGCCCGCCGCCCTCGAAGCCGCGGCTCCAGAGCCAGGCGTGATCCGACGCCATCAGCGCCACGCGTCCCTCGCCCACGCGGTCCAGCACCAGAAGCGGGCGGTCCTCGATGCCGCTCATCACCGTCGTGCCAGAGGTTTCCACCATGTCGATCAGCCGGAACCAGCGCCCCCATTCCGGCGCGCCGTCCTCGCCCGGCGGCGCGAACTCCTCCAGCCCCTCGGTCACGGGATGCCGCGCGCCCAGCTCCGTGAGCGCCGGCCGATAGCCCTCCTCGATGACCCGGCTGGTGGGCTCGGCCGGCAGCACCCCGGCCAGCGGCGAGCGGTAAAGCGACGAGGCCTGCGCGAAATCCGGGCCCGCGGCCACCAGCACCGCGCCGCCCTTCTCGACATATTGCCGCACATTATCGAGGTAGAGCGACGGCAGGATGCCACGCCGCTTGTAGCGGTCAAAGACGATCAGGTCGAACTCATCGATCTTGTCGATGAACAGCTCGCGCGTCGGAAAGGCGATCAGCGACAGCTCGTTCACCGGCACGCCGTCCTGCTTCTCGGGCGGGCGCAGGATCGTGAAATGCACCAGGTCGACCGAACTGTCCGATTTCAGCAGGTTGCGCCAGGTCCGCTCGCCCGGATGCGGCTCGCCCGAGACCAAGAGCACCCGCAGCCGGTCGCGCACGCCGTTGATCTGCACCACGGCCGAGTTGTTGCGGTCGGTCAGCTCGCCCTCGGCCTCCGGCACCACGAACTGGATCACGTTCATCCCGCCATGCGGCAGCGTCACCGGCAGTTCCAGGTCCTGGCCCACCGGCACCCGAAAGCTCTCGGGCGCGCCACCGTCGACGGCGATCTGCAGTTCGGCGGAGCCGCCGAGACCCGCCGGCACCGCGCCCTGGTCCTCGATCCTCAGCGTCAGCGTCACCGGCTCGCCCAGGATCGCGAAGGCCGGCGCGTTGGTGACCAGAAGCCGCCGGTCCCAGTCGCTCTCCAGCCCCGTCAGAAGCGTGTGCAACGGCGCCGGCATCTCCGGCGCCCGGGCCGCATCGTGCACTTGCCCGTCGGTCAGCAGGATCGCCCCGGCGATGCGCGCCCGCGGCTCCTCCGCCATCGCCTCGGCCAGGGCGCCCATCAGCAGTGTGCCCTGGTCGCCCTCGCCGTCGCTCAAGCCCACGACGCGCAGCTCGGTATTGCCCAGCGCCGCGACCTCGGCCTCGACCCGCGCCACCGCCGCCGCCACCTGGTCCGGCCGTCCTGCGATCCGCTGGCTGGCGCTTTCATCGACGACCAGCAGCACGATGTCGGACAGCGGCGCGCGGTCCTCCTGCTGCAGCGACGGGTTGAACAGCGCCACCAGCAGCACCATCGCCGCCAGCCCGCGCAGCCACCAGCCGGGCAGCCCGCGCCACACGGCAATGCCCAGAAACAGCACCGCCACCGCCAGCACCGCCCAGGCGATCGGCCAGTCCAGCAGGGGATCGAAGACCACCGACCCGGTCACCCGGCATACTCCTTC
Organism: Paracoccaceae bacterium; assembly: GCA_024644285.1. GTDB lineage: Bacteria > Pseudomonadota > Alphaproteobacteria > Rhodobacterales > Rhodobacteraceae > JAHELH01. The sequence goes on from JAHELH010000018.1 coordinate 11,374, forward strand.
TTCTCTTTGCAAATATCCCGGGGGGTCTGGGGGGCCGGCCCCCCAGACGGTCGGATTGGCCGAAGGCCAATTCGAAACCGCCCGCTCATTGCCCCAGCCTGTCCAGCAGCGCCGGCACATGCACCTGGTCGCTTTTGTAATTCCCGGTCAGCACGTGCATCATCAGGTTCACCCCGAACCGCATCGCCATCTCGCGCTGCCGCTCGCCGGCAAAGCCGCGTCCCACCGGGAACATCCGCCGGCCCTGCGCATCCGTCGCCCAGGCCGCGGCCCAGTCGTTGCCGCCGATCACCACCGGCGTGACGTTGTCGTTGAGGTTGCGGAACGGCATGCCCTCGATCTGCTCGGCATCCGCCGGTGCCGCCTCGACCCAGACGTCGCGGCTCATGTGCCGCCCGGGGTAATCCTGCAGCAGGTAGAAGGTCCGCGTCAGCACGTGATCGGACGGGATCGGTTCCAGCGGCGGGATGTCCAAGGGACGCGCCAGCTGCTGCAGCTTGCGGCCGTTCGGGCTCGCCGCGCCGAACCGCGCGATATCGGCGTCGCGGGTGTCGAACAGGATCATGCCGCCGCCGCGCAGGTAGCGGTTCAGCTTGGCATAGGCCTCGACGGACGGCAGCGGCTGGTCCGGTGTCACCGGCCAGTAGAGGAAGGGGTAAAAGGCCAGCTCATCGGTCTCCAGGTTGACCGAGATCGGCTCTGCCGGTTCGATCGAGGTGCGCCGCCACAGCGTGTCGCTGAGCCCCACCAGCCCGGCCCGCGCCACCCGGTCCAGCTCGGCGTCGCCGGTTATGACATGGGCCAGCACCACCTCCGAGGTCGCCAGGATCGCCCGGGCATCATCCTGCACCTGCGCCTGCGCCTGCGGCGCCAGCAGCAGAACCGCGGCCAAAAGGCCGGCCGCGGCGGACCGTGCGCCCTTCAGCCGCCCCGCCAGCCACAGCGAGGCCAGGATGTCCAGCATCAGCAGGACCAGCGCGCCGGCCAGAAGCCAGCCCTTCAGCGCGGTCTCGGCCACCACCGCAAAGCCTTCCACCGCGATCCGCGCCGGCCAGGATGTCGCCTGCAGCTCGGTCTCCGGTCCGGCCACGTTGACCGCGATGCGGCGGTCCTCGCCGGCATAAAGCCCCGGCGGCATGTCGGGCGACGGTTCGGCCGTGGCCAGCAATTCTCCGGCCACGCCCGGCAGGGTGCCCGCGTCGCGCACCTGGCCGAACGCGTCCAGCACCTCCTCCGGCGCCCAGGTCGTCCCCGCCAGATCCTCCTCGCTGGGCTGCGACGGCCGGGTCGAGACCGCCAGCCGCTCCAGCATCTGCACGAACAGCCCCGACAGGGGCAGCGTCGACCATTCGGCATTGGCGGTGACGTGAAACAGCACCACCTGCCCCTGGCCGATCCGCTTTCGGGTGACCAGCGGCGTGCCGTCGGCCAGCGAGGCGATGACGCGCTCGGAAAGCTGCGGGTCGGGCTGCGCCATCACCTGCGACGACACCAGCACGTCGCCCGGGATCTCCAGCCCGTAGAACGGCGAGGTCTCCGCGAAGGGCCGCAGCGCCTTCGGCTCGCCCCAGCTCATCGCGCCGCCGACGGTGCGCCCGCCCGCGCGCAGCCGCACCGGCATCAGCGCGTCCTCCTCGGAACGGCTGACATCCGAGCCCGCCAGTCGCGGCCCGGCAAAGCGCAACAGCAGCCCGCCGGCCTCGATCCAGTCCAGCAGCGGCGCCTGTTCGCCCGCGGCAAGCGTCGCCACGTCGGCCAGGATCAGCACGTCCGGAGAGGCCAGCAGGATATCGGCCAGATCGCCCTCGATCAGGTCGGCGGTCGGCTCCAGCGCCTGGTGCAGGTAGTGCAGCGGCGACAACAGCTGCAATCCCTCGCGGTCGTCGCGCCCCGCGATCAGCGCCACCTCGCGGCGCTTCAGCGCGTCGTCGGTCAGGCTGACCGCGCCGGCAGAGCGCACGCCCGCGATCTCGAAGCGCTGCACCCGGTTGCGCAGTTCGGGCGGCAGCGACAGCGTGACGCCCGCCTCCGCGGCCCCGGCCTCGAAGGCCAGATCGGCCGCCGCCAGCTCGCGCTCGATCCCCGCCGGGTCCAGCCCGCGCGCGATCACCCGCAATTCGGCCGCCTCGCCGGCGCGGCTGCGCACCGCGGTCAGCGCGATGTCGCCGCCGTCGAAGGCGGCGGGCCGCAGCGCGTAAACCGGGCGCGGGTTCTCGAACACCGTCACCCGCCCGCGCGCCTCCAGCGCCGCCAGCAGGTCCGCGCGGCTGTCCCGCGCCAGCCCGTCCGACAGCCAGAAGGTCTCGAAGGCAGCGTCCCGCAACACCTCCGCCCAGTCCGAAATCGCCGCGTCGTCCGGCGCCCAGGGCGCCGGCTGCAGGCTTGCCAGGCGTGCCCGCCAGGCATCCGCGGCCTGGAACGGCAGCCCGTCGGGCGGCAGGTCGGTCAGCCGCACCACGGCCGCGGTCCGCCCGTCGCGCGCCGCCTCGGCCAGCGCCGCGTCGACCCGGTCCAGCCGCCGCTGCCAGTCGCGCGCATCCGCCCAGGTGCCGTCCATCAGGATCAAGAGCGGCCCGGTGCCCGCCGCCTCGCCCCTGGGGTTCAGCACCGGCCCGGCGAAGCCCAGGATGATCAGCGCCACCGCCAGGGTGCGCAGCAGCAGAAGCCACCAGGGCGTCTTGTCGGTCTGGGTCTCGTCATCGGTCAGCCCCAGAAGCAGCGCCACGCCGGGAAACCGCCGCCGGATCGGCGCCGGCGGCACGGCGCGCAGCAGAATCCACAGGATCGGCAGCGCCGCCAGCGCCAGCAACAGCCAGGGCGCGGTAAATCCGATGGGTCCGATCGCGAACATCAGCGCCGCCTCCGTTCCAGCGCGCCGTAAAGCCACAGCAGCGCCGATTGCGCGCTGTCGCCGGTATGGTGGCAAGCATACTGCCAACCGGCAGAACGCGCCAGATCGGCCAGCGCCGCCTTGCGCGCGGCCAGACGGTCCAGGTAGCGGTCGCGCAGATCGCCCGCCTTCAGCGTCTCGTGGCTCAGCGTCTTGCCGACGCTCTCGAAGATCGTGCGGCCGTCGAAGGGAAACGCCTCTTCCTGCGGGTCGAGCACCTGGTAGAGCACCCCGCGCACGCCGCGATCCACCGCCTTTCCCACCTGCGCCTGCAGCGGCGCCAGGTCGCCCATGAAATCCGACACCATCAACGCCCGACTATGCGGCGGGATGACCCGCATCTCGGGTACGCCGTAATCCAACCCCGGCGTGTCGTCGGCAAAGCTCTGGGCGATGCGCAGAAGCTGCAGCTGGCTCGACCGCGGCGGCGTGCCCAGCGCGGCCAGCGCCACCCGCTCGCCGCCGTGGACCAACAGCACCGACATCGCCAGCGCCAAAAGCCGCGCACGGTCGGCCTTGGTCGGCAGGTTGGCGTCGCTGGCAAAGTTCATCGACTGCGCGGTGTCGACCCAGATCAGCACAGATTGCGCCGCCTGCCACTCCTTTTCCTGCACGAAATGCGCATCCGACCGGGCCGAGCGGCGCCAGTCGATGGCGCGCGCCTCGTCGCCGTTGCGGCTGGGGCGGTACTGCCAGAACTCGTCGCCCATCCCCGCCCGCCGGCGCCCGTGCGCGCCCAGGAGCACCGCCTGCGCCAGGTGCTCGGCCTCGGCCAGCAGGGGCGGCAGCGGCGCGGCCAGATCCTCGGCGCGGCGGCGGAACTCGGCGTGGGTGGTCAAGCGCGCGCCCCGATCCCGGCGCGGCAAGGCGTTTCGAAACGCCTTCGCGCGCGGGCCGCGGCCCGCGCCAAGCCGCTTGCAAGCGGCTTCCGCCTCACGCCGCCGCCTCGACGCGCGTGACCTGCTCGGCCACGCTTTCGATCACATGTGTCAGGCTCTCGCCGCGCGCCCGCGCCGCGAAGGTCAGCGCCATGCGGTGGCTCAGGACCGGGCGCGCCATCGCCATCACGTCCTCGGCCGAGGGCGCCAGCCGGCCCTGCAAGAGCGCCCGCGCCCGCACCGTCAGCATCAGGCCCTGCGCCGCGCGCGGGCCCGGCCCCCAGCCGACGTTCTGGTTGACGATGTCCGGCGCCTCGGGCTCGCCCGGCCGGCAGGCGCGCACCAGGTCGAGGATCAGCTCCATTACCGCCTCGCCCACCGGCATCCGTCGCACCAGGTGTTGCGCCGCGATCAGCTCGTCGGCGGTGAACACCTGACTGGACTGCGCATCCTCCACGCCCGTGGTCGCCAAGAGGATGTCGCGCTCGGCATCGCGCTTGGGGTATTCCACGTCGATCTGCACCAGGAACCGGTCGAGCTGCGCCTCGGGCAGCGGATAGGTGCCCTCCTGCTCGATGGGGTTCTGGGTGGCCAGGACATGGAACGGCGTCGGCAGGGCATGCGGCTGGCCCGCAATGGTGACGGCGTGCTCCTGCATCGCCTGCAGCAGCGCCGACTGGGTCCGGGGCGAGGCGCGGTTGATCTCGTCGGCCATCAGCAACTGGCAGAAGACCGGGCCGTGGATGAACTTGAAGGCGCGGCTGCCATCCGCCCCGGTCTCCAGCACCTCCGAGCCAAGGATGTCCGCAGGCATCAGGTCCGGGGTGAACTGCACCCGCGCCTCGTCCAGGCCCATCACCGTGCCCAAAGTCTCGACCAGCCGGGTCTTGCCCAGCCCCGGCAGGCCGATCAAGAGGCCGTGGCCGCCGCAGACCAGCGTCGCCAGAACCAGGTCGACCACCTGCTTCTGACCGATGAAACGCTTGGTGATGCTGTCCTCAGCCTCCACCATCTTGGCGCCCAGCGCCTCGATCTCGGGCACCAGGTCTTCGGGATCGGCCATGACATTGCTCCTGCGGGTGTTATATTTCGCCTCAGTATCGATAACTATCGCGCCGAGGACAAACAGCAAACGTCATGCCGGGACAAAACATCGTGACACCGTCGGCGGAAAGCCTCGCAACCTCGGCCCGCGCCGCCGCCAAGGCCCGCGGGCCGGCACCGGTGCATCTGTGGGATCCGCCGTTCTGCGGCGACCTCGACATGCGCATCGCCCGCGACGGCACCTGGTTCTACCTCGGCACGCCGATCGGCCGGCCGGAACTGGTGCGGCTGTTCTCGACGATCCTGAAACGCGAGGGCGACAAGTACTTTCTCGTCACGCCGGTCGAGAAGGTCGGCATCACCGTCGACGACGCCCCCTTCGTCGCCGTGGATTTCGAGCGCGGCGGCGCAGGTGAGGCGCAGGTCCTGACCTTCGAGACCAATGTCGGCGAAAAGGTCGCGGCCGGCCCGGACAACCCGATTCGCGTCACCCGCGACCCGCAGACCGGCGAGCCGTCTCCTTATGTCCTCGTGCGCTCCAACCTCGAGGCGCTGATCGACCGCAAGAGCTTCTACCGCCTGGTCGAGATCGGCGACCGGCGCGAGGTCGACGGCGAGACCTGGTTCGGCCTCTGGTCCGGCGGCGAGTTCTTCCCGATCATCCCCGCAAAGGAGCTGCCCGATGGCTGACCTCGCGCTCATCGTCGGCGTCGGCGACGGCCTTTCCGCCTCGCTCGCCCGCAACCTCGCCACCGACCACGACCTGGTGCTGACCGCCCGCAACACCGACAAGCTCGAACACCTCGCCCGCGACACCAACGCCCGCACCGCCGCGATGGACGCCAGCGATCCCCAGGCGATGGCCGAGCTGTTCGGCGACATCGAGGGCCGCCTGGCCGTGGCGGTGTACAACCCCTCCTACCGCGTGAAGGGTCCGGTCGCCGAGATGGACCCGGCCGAGGTGCGCAAGGCGCTCGACATCACCGCCTACGGCGCGTTCCTGATGGGCCGGCTGGCCGCCCGCCGCATGCTGGACCAGGACGAACGCGACGGCCGCCGCGGCACCATCCTGTTCACCGGCGCCTCCGCGGGCGTGAAGGGCTTCGCGCAATCGGCCAGCTTCGCCATGGGCAAGTTCGCCCAGCGCGGCCTGGCGCAGAGCATGGCGCGCGAGTTGCATCCCCGGGGCATCCACGTGGCCTGGATCAACATCGACGGAGGCATTCTGCTGCCCAGCCGCACCGAATCCACCCCGGACAGCATGCTGCACCCCGATGCCATTGCCGCCGAATACCGCAACCTGATCGCGCAGCACCGCTCGACCTGGGCCAACGAGCTGTCGCTCAGGCCCTGGGTGGAAGCTTTCTAGCCAGGCGTCGGAACCACTGCATCCTTGGTTCGAAAATACCTCCGGGGGGTCGCCATTGGATGCGCCATTGGTCCGAGCGACAATGGCGACGGGCCGGCCGCCAGCCGGTCGGACTGGCAAAGCCGATCCGAAAGCTCCGGAGATTTCTCCACCCTGACACATGCTGACAGAACGCTGTCAGTGGCGCTATGTCATGATCACACCATCGACACCGAATGACGGAGCATCAGATGACCTACAAACCGCAAAACGCAGTGGTCTGGACCGAGATACCGACCGCCGACATCAAGAAATCCGTGGCCTTCTACAACGCCGTCTTCGATTACGGCCTCAGCGTCGACAACAGCGGCCCGAACCCGATGGCGATGATCCCCACGGCCGATCAGTCGGGCTGCGCCGGGCACATCTACCCGGGCAAGCCCGCCGGCGACGGTCGCGGGCCGACGATCCACATGGCGGTGCCGGGCAAGCTGGAAGACACGATCGCCAGGTGGAAGAAGGCCGGCGGCAAGCTGGTGATGGAAGACCCCGTGACCATCCCGCCCGGCCGCTTCGTCTACGGCACCGACCTCGACGGCAATTCCATCGGCCTCTTCGAGGCGGCGCGCTAGCCCGGTGCGCCGCGCCGACCGC
>JAHELH010000221.1 GCA_024644285.1 Paracoccaceae bacterium
GGGAGGTTCGACCATGAAGATGACGACTGAAGAAGCTTTCGTCAAAGTTCTGCAAAAGCACGGCATAGAGCACGCCTTCGGGATCATCGGCTCGGCGATGATGCCGATTTCGGACCTGTTTCCCGCCGCCGGCGTCCATTTCTGGGACTGCGCGCATGAAGGCAGCGCCGGCATGATGGCCGACGGCTACACCCGCGCCACCGGCAAGATGTCGATGATGATCGCCCAGAACGGCCCCGGCATCACCAACTTTGTCACCGCGGTGAAAACCGCCTACTGGAACCACACGCCGCTGCTGCTGGTGACCCCGCAGGCCGCCAACAAGACCATCGGGCAGGGCGGCTTTCAGGAAGTCGAGCAGATGAAGCTGTTCGAGGACATGGTCGCCTACCAGGAAGAGGTGCGCGATCCGACCCGCGTGGCAGAGGTGCTGACACGCGTCATTGCCAAGGCCAAGCGCCTCAGCGGTCCCGCGCAAATCAACATTCCGCGCGATTTCTGGACCCAGGTCGTCGATATCGAGATCCCGGATCCTGTCGAATTCGAGGTCTCTCCGGGCGGTGAGAAATCCGTTGCCGAGGCAGCGAAACTCCTGAGCAAGGCCAAGACCCCGGTGATCCTGAACGGCGCCGGGGTGGTTCTTTCGACAGGCGGGATCGAGGCCTCGAAGAAGCTGGCGGAACGGCTCGACGCGCCGGTCTGCGTCGGCTACCAGCACAACGATGCCTTCCCGGGCAGCCATCCGCTGTTCGCCGGGCCGCTGGGCTACAACGGCTCGAAGGCGGCGATGGAGCTGATCCGCGACGCCGACGTCGTTCTTGCGCTCGGCACCCGGCTCAACCCGTTCTCGACCCTGCCGGGCTATGGCATCGACTACTGGCCGAAGGACGCCAAGGTGATCCAGGTCGACCTCAACCCCGACCGCATCGGGCTGACCAAGAAGGTCACCGTCGGGATCATCGGCGACGCGGCCAAGGTCGCCAAGGGCATTCTGGAACAGCTTTCCGACGATGCCGGCGACGCGGGCCGCCAGGAACGCCGTGACCGGATCAGCAAGGCGAAATCGACCTGGGCGCAGCAGCTCTCATCCATGGACCACGAGGACGACGACCCCGGCACCACCTGGAACGAGCGTGCCCGCGCCGCAAAGCCCGATTGGATGAGCCCCCGCATGGCCTGGCGCGCGATCCAGAGCGCACTGCCGAAAGACGCGATCATCTCGTCCGACATCGGCAACAACTGCGCCATCGGCAACGCCTATCCGTCCTTCGAGGCGGGCCGCAAATACCTCGCCCCCGGCCTCTTCGGCCCCTGCGGCTATGGCCTGCCGTCCATCGTCGGCGCCAAGATCGGCTGCCCGGACACGCCGGTCGTGGGTTTCGCCGGCGACGGCGCCTTCGGCATCGCGGTGAACGAGCTGACCGCCATCGGCCGCGGCGAATGGCCGGCGATCACCCAGATCGTCTTTCGCAACTACCAGTGGGGCGCGGAAAAACGGAACTCGACCCTGTGGTTCGACGACAATTTCGTCGGCACCGAACTGGACGAGGAGGTCAGCTATGCCAAGATCGCCCAGGCCTGCGGGCTGAAAGGCGTCGTGGCGCGCACCATGGACGAGCTGACCGCCGCGCTGGACCAGGCGATCAAGGACCAGAAGGCCGGCATCACCACGCTGATCGAGGCGATGATCAACCAGGAACTGGGAGAGCCGTTCCGCCGCGACGCGATGAAGAAACCGGTTGCGGTGGCGGGGATCAGCAAGGACGACATGCGGCCGCAGAAGGTCGCGTGACAGGGCCCGGCGACATCCTGGTCCTGAACGCCGGTTCCTCGTCGATCAAGTTCGCGGTCTTCGATGCCGATCTCGCCGAAACCCATCGCGGCATCGCGGCGGGGATCGGCGGCGCATCGTTCCTGGAATTCGACGGTGCGCGGCAGGACATGGGTCTCGCCGATCACGCGGCGGCGCTTGCGGCCGTCCTGGCGGCGCTCGAAGCCGAGGGCGTGCGCGTCGGGAACCTGCGCGCCGCGGCGCACCGCGTCGTCCACGGCGGCCACAAATTGTCCAAGCCGGTGCCGCTGACCGAGGACAACATCGCCGAGATCGCCTCGTGCACGCCGCTCGCGCCGCTGCACAATCCGCACAACCTCGCCGCCATCAAGGCGCTGGCCGCCATCGCGCCCGACCTGCCGCAATATGCCAGTTTCGACACCGCGTTTCACGCCACCAACCCCGACGTCGCCACCCGTTACGCCATCCCCAAGATGATGGAGACGAAGGGCATCCGCCGTTACGGCTTCCACGGGCTCAGCTACGCTTCGCTGGTCCGCCGTCTGCCCGAGGTCTCCGGCGAGGCCCTGCCCTCGCGCCTCTTGGCCTTCCACCTCGGCAATGGCGCCTCGCTTTGCGCGATCCGGAACGGCCAGTCGGTGGCCACCACCATGGGCTATTCGCCGCTCGACGGGCTGACCATGGGCACACGGTCGGGCGGCATCGACGCCAACGCGGTCCTGCGGCTGGTCGAGGAGAACGGGCTGGAGCGCACCAAGGACATCCTCAACAACGAAAGCGGGCTTCTGGGACTGTCCGGCGGCAAGTCCGACATGCGGCGGCTGATGCTGGATCACACGGCAGCCAGCGATTTCGCGATCGAGCATTTCTGCTACTGGTCGCTGCGCCATGCCGGATCGCTGATCGCGGCGATGGAGGGCCTCGACGCCATCGCCTTCACCGGCGGCATCGGCGAGAACGCGACGGGCGTCCGGGCGCGGATATGCAGGGGTCTGGAATGGCTGGGCGTGCGCATGGATCCCGACGCCAACCACCGGCACGGGCCGCGGCTGCACGCGCGCACGTCGAAGGTGGCGGTCTGGGTGGTCCCTGCGGAAGAGGAGCGCCAGATCGCGCAGGACGCCCTTGCGCTGATGAAGCAGGCCGCCTGACAGTATCGGGGCGCGGCGGGCGGCTAAACGGTGGCCAGGGTCACCGCCGTCGCCGCCACGATGTCTTCGACGCTTGCGCCGCGGCTGAGGTCGCAGACCGGGCGGCGAAAGCCCTGCAGGAAGGGCCCGACCGCCCGCGCGCCCGCCAGCTCCTGGCACAGCTTGTAGGCGATGTTGCCGGCGTTGAGATCGGGAAAGATCAGCACGTTCGCATCGCCTTCGCCCGCCCCCTTCTTGCCGGCGATGATCGGGTTCAACGCCGCGTCGGCCTGCACTGGCCCGGCAAAGCCGCCCGTCTCGGCCGCCGCGCGCACCTTGTCGACCGAGGCGCCGGACCCGGACGTGCCGGTGGAGAACGACAGCAAAGCCACCCGCGCCGACCCCAGCAGCGCCGCGCCGGACGCCTCCGAGGCCCGCGCGATATCGGCAAGCTGGCCTGCATCCGGGTCCACGTTCAGCGCGCAATCGGCGAAGATCAGTTCGCGCTCCGGCCAGCTCATCAGGAAGAACGAAGACGGCGTCACCACGCCGTCCGCCATCCCGATGCACATCGAGGCGGCCTCGATCACGCGGCGTGTCGGCGTCGCCGCGCCGGCCACCATCGCATCCGCCGCGCCCGTCGCGACCATCGCCGCCGCACGGTAGAGCGGCTTGTCCAGAAGCCGCCGCGCCAGCGCCTCTTTCATCGGCCGCACCGCCAGCATCGCCGCCAGCATGTCGTCGCTGTATTCGGCCAGCGGCACCGGCTCGGCCAGCCCCTCGGCGCGCAGCCGGTCGCAGGCCTCGGCGATGCGCGCATCGTCGGCTTCCGGCAAAATCACCCGGCGCGGATTGACACGGGCCTTCTCGAGCGCGGAGTTTAGGACGGACATGAGAACCCCCTTTCCGTCGCCAAGGAGCACGAGATGAACGATGCTGTCAAAATCAATCGCGGCCTCAAGGGCGTCTATTTCGAGCGCTCCGGTGCCAGCGACATCGACGGCGCGGCGGGCAAGCTCAGCTATCGTGGCTACGACATCGACGATCTGGCGCAGCACAGCACCTTCGAGGAAGTCGCGTATCTCCTGATCCACGGCGACCTGCCGACCGCCGACCAGCTGGCGGGTTTCGACGCCGCGCTGAAACAGGCGCGCGAATTGCCGCCGCAGATCTTCGACATCATCCGCGCCATCCAGGCCGGGCACCCGATGGACGTGCTGCGCACCTGCGTCTCGGCGCTTGCCGCGCTGGAGCCGGCCAGCGCCGAGGTCGGCGAGGCCGCCTTTGTCCGCAACGGCATCCGGCTGACCGCGCAGGTTCCGGTGATCGTCGCCGCGCATCACGCGCTCCGCAACGGCCGCGAACCGGTGGCGCCGGACAGGGATCTCAGCCACGCCGGCAACTGGCTGTGGATGCTCGAAGGTCAGAAGCCGTCCGAGGCCGCCACCCGCCTGGCCGACCTCGATTTCATCCTGCATGCCGAGCATGGTTCCAACGCCTCGAGCTTCGCCGCCCGCGTCACCGTCGGCACCGAGGCCAACCTGCACGGCGCCATCGTCAC
>JAHELH010000222.1 GCA_024644285.1 Paracoccaceae bacterium
TAGGGCTGGCCGGGGGCGAAGCCGATGGTCAGAACGCGGGTGCGGGAGGCGGCGATGCTGTCGCGGGCCGCCGCGGCGCTCAGGCCCGCCGCCTCGGCGGCTTCCTCGAATTGCGGCCCGGTCTCTTGGCCGCCCAGTACCACGGGGATGCGCCAGTGCCGGCGGCCCTCGGGCAGGGGGGCGGCGCACCAGTCGCGGTCTCTGAGCAGCCCCTCGAGACGCGCCGCCAGGTCGTCCCGGTCCAGCGACAGCGGCTCATAGCCGACGAAGGCCGAGACCAGCGAGGTCGAGGTTTCTGCGACGCCGTCCCAGCCGGCCGCTTCCACCGCCGCGCGAAAGGCGAGGGCGGCGCGGTTCGCCGGCTCGGACAGCGCGCCCGCAAAACTGACCAGAAGGCCGGTGAGACCGATATCCCGGATCGCCGGGTAATCTGGGTCAGGATCGGGGCGGGCCATAGAAGCGTCCCAAGAGAACAGGCGTCAGGTACATCGGCACCTGGTAGCAGCCGATGAAGACAAGCACAGGATCGGTCACCGCGGCCGGCAGCGCAACGAGGAACAGCGCGATGTTGCGGTTTCCGGCGACCACGCTGACGGGGACCGAGGCGCCGAGGCTGAACGCCAGGGCCTGCATGCCGAAATTGATCGCGAAGGCCAGCGCCAGCCAGCCCAGAAAGCCGAACGGATCGTCCCGCAGGGCCGGGCCGACGGCGGACATCAGCCCAACGACGATCACCGCCAGCGCCAAGGCCGCCAGCCCGTCGAGCGCGCGGGTGGACTCCGGCCCGGGTTCCGGGAAGGCAATCCGGCGCAGGGTGAAGGCGGCAGCGGTGGCGGCGGCGATGACGGCGGTCAGACGCAGGGCGGCCAGCGCGACGTCGGCGGGCGTGCCGAGGGCGGGCAGCAGGGCGAAGACCGGCAGCACGGTCAGCGGCAGAAGCGCGGTGCCGAGGATCAAGAGGCGCATGGCCGGCGCGGGGTCGTGGCCCAGCATCGCGGCAAAGGCAGGCCCGCCCGAGATCGACGGCGCCGACATGGCAAGGACCAGGGCGACCCCCAGCGGCGCATCGAGCATGCCGGCCAGGGCAAGCAACGCGGTCAGGACGAGCGGGACGCCCAGCTGCAGCGCCAGAACCGCGTTCAGCGAGCCCCGGGCCTGCGCCAGGTTCCCCATCGCCGCGCGCAGGCCGATGCGCAGGGCGGAGACGAAGACCAGGCCCGCGACCATCGCCGGCAGCCAGGGCTTCAGGTTCGCCGCGAGGCGGGGCAGCAAGAGCCCGGCCAAAAGGCCCAGCACCAGCAGGACGCGGCCATGCCGCGCGGCAAGGCGCAGCAATTGCATCAGCGGGGCAGGCGCGCTTTCGCCAGACTCAGCCCGAAGTTTCCGCGGAAACCTTGCACCCTAGCCGCCCGGCCCCTGCCGGATGTTCTCGGGCAGCCAGGTCGCGATCTGGGGGAAGGCGATCAGCACGAAGACCATGACCACCATGATCAGGAACATCGGAAACGCCGCGCGGGCGATGAAGCCCATCTCGTGATGGGTCATGCCCTGCAGCACGAAGAGGTTGAAGCCGATGGGCGGCGTGATCTGCGCCATCTCGACGACGACGACGATGAAGATGCCGAACCAGATCAGGTCGATGCCGGCCTGCCGCACCATCGGCTCGACCACCGCCATGGTCAGCACGACCGACGAGATGCCGTCGAGGAACATGCCGAGGATGATGTAGAAGACCAGCAGCACCATGAGCAGTTCGAACCGCGACAGCTCCCACGCCGCGATCAGGTTCGCCAGCCCGCGCGGCAGGCCGGTGAAGCCCATCGCGAGGCTCAGGAAAGCCGCGCCGGCGAGGATCAGCGCGATCATCGCCGAGGTGCGGGTGGCGCCCATCAGCGATTCGGTGAAGGTTCGCCAGGTCAGCGAGCCCTGCGACGCCGCCAGGAGCAGGCCGCCGATGACGCCGAAGGCCGCGGCCTCGGTCGCCGTCGCATAGCCCAGATACATCGAACCGATCACCACCGCGATCAGCAGGAAGACCGGGATCAGGAACCGGGAATTCCGCACCCGCTGGCCAAAGGACAGCGGCGGCTCGGCCGCAGGGTTCCACTTCCGCGACAGCTGGCTGGTGACCGCCACGTAGGCCATGAACATCGACGCCAGCACCAGGCCCGGCAGGATGCCCGCGAAGAACAGCTTCGAGATGCTTTCGTTGATCGTGACCCCGTAGACGATCAGCGTCAGCGAGGGCGGGATCATCAGCCCCAGGGTCGCCGCGCCGGCCAGCGTGCCGATGATCATAGTCTCGGGATATTCCCGCTTGCGCAGTTCCGGGATCGACATCTTGCCCACCGTGGTCAGCGTCGCCGCGCTCGACCCCGATACGGCGGCGAAAACGGTGCAGCCGACGATGTTGGTGTGCACCAGCCCGCCCGGGAGACCGGCCATCCAGGGCGAAAGCCCCTTGAACATGTCCTCGGACAGGCGCGTCCGGTAGAGGATTTCACCCATCCAGATGAACAGCGGCAGCGCGGTGAGCGTCCACGAGGACGAGGCCGACCAGATCGTCGTCAGCATCACGTCGCCCACGGGCCGCGAGGTGAAAAGCTCCATCCCGACCCAGGCCACGCCCATCAGGGCCAGCCCGACCCAGACGCCAGAGCCCAGCAGCAGGAACAGAACGAAGAGGAACAGAACGATGATCGAGGCGTCTTCCATCGCGGCTACTCTCCGAAACTCTGGTCGACCAGGTCGCGCTTGATCCGGTGACTGCCCGAGACCAGCAGGTGGATCAGGTGATCGGTCAGCGCGATGGCCATGATCACCGCGCCCGCCAGCATGAAGGATTGCGGAATCCACAGCGGCGTGCGGTCCTGTCCCTGGCTTATGTCGTTGATCATGATCGAGAAATTCACGAAGCGCCAGCCGTAGTAGACGAAGTACCACATTACCGCTGCGCCGATGGCGAAGCACCAGACATTGATCCAGCGGGCCACCGACTGGGGAACCGCGTTCAGCACGATAGAGACGCGGATGTGGCTGCCGCGGTTCAGGGCGTTGGCGAAGGCGAGGAACGAGGCGGCGGCCATGAAATAGCCGGCATATTCCGGGATGCCCGGCGCCACCTCGCCGGTCCAGCGCGCCAGCATTTGCAGCACGATCAGCAGCAGGATCGCGATCAGGCACAGCGCGGCGAGAACGCCTGCGGCGAGGTAGAGATAGTCGAGCCCCGACCTGAATGCCCTGAGCGCGCGCATGTTGTCCCCCGCGTGGTTATCGGGCCGGGAGGCCCCGGACCCCATCCGGGGCCTCCCGGCCAGAAAGTCCCGGGTCAGCCCCGGGACAGGTAGCGCATGTGACGGGCGGCCGGCGCGCGACCGCCCGTGCGCGGATTACTGCATCGCCTTGAAGGCGTCGACGATGGCCTGGCCATCCTCGCCGGCGGCTTCCAGCCATTCGGCGGTCATGGTCTCGCCGATCTCCTTCAGTTCGTTCACCATCTGCTCGCTGGCGGGCTGCACGGTCATGCCGCCTTCCTTCAGGCCGTTCAGCGTGAACTGGGTGTATTCCTTGGCGCGCCAGAAGCCGGCATATTCCGCCAGTCCCGCGCAGCCCTCGATCACCGCCTTGTTCTCGTCGCTGGTATCGGCCCAGACCTGGCTGTTGACCATCACGTAGTTGCGCGGCAGCCAGGCATCGACCTCGTAGAAATAGTTGAGCGATTCCCAGACCTTGCGATCATAGCCGGTGGAGCCGGAAGAGATCATCGCATCCGCGACGCCGGTGGCGAAGGCCTGGCTGATCTCGGCCGCCTCGATGGTCACCGGCAGCATGCCGGTCAGCTCGGCCAGCCGCGAGGTCGCATTGTTGTAGCTGCGGAACTTAATGCCCTCCATCTCGGCGACCGAGTTCACCTCGTCACGGAAGTAAAGGCCCTGCGGCGGCCAGGGCACCGAGTAGAGCAGGGTCAGGTTCTGGCTTTCCAGAAGCTTTTCCAGCGGCTCCTTGGCGGCTTTCCACAGCTTCTCGGCATCGTCGAACGAGGTGGCCAGGAACGGCACGGAATCGAAGCCGAACAGCGCGTTTTCGTTCTGGTGGCCCGACAGCAGCCGCTCGCCGATCGGCACCTGCCCGGTCTGGATCGCGCGCTTGATCTGGGCGCCGGGGAACAGGCTTCCCGAGGGATGGGTGACGATCTCGATCGCGCCCATCGTGCCGGTGGTCACGCATTCGGCGAATTCCGCGCCGACGGCGGAGTGGAAATTCGACGCCGAATAGGCCATCGGCATGTCCCATTTCTGCGAATGGCTTCCGGCCTGCGCGGCGGCCGTGGCGACGGCGGTGATCGCGGTCGCGGTCAGCAAGGATGTCAGTGTCCTCATGGTGGGTCTCCCGGTTGAATGTCTGCCGGGGTTACAGCCCCCGATCGCGAGAACCTTGCCGGTGAATACGGGCTTACGTCAATGTTTGGTTT
>JAHELH010000223.1 GCA_024644285.1 Paracoccaceae bacterium
GGCAGGCCCTGCGGCATGCCCTCGGCGATCAGGCGCAGCGCGATCTGGCCGATATTGGCGGCGCCCATGTAGATCACCAGCGTGGTGTCGGGATCGGCCAGCCGCTTCCAGTCCAGATCCAGCGCCCGGCCTTTCTGGCGGTGCCCGGTGACATAGTGCACCCCGCCGGCCAGCCCGCGATGCGTCAGCGGCACGCCGGTCGCGGCGGCGGCGCCCTGCGCCGAGGTGATGCCGGGGGCGTATTCGACGGCGATGCCGCGCGCCGCAAGATAGGCGGCTTCCTCGGAGCCGCGGCCGAAGATCAGCGGATCGCCGCCTTTCAGCCGCGCCACCGTCAAGCCGGCCTGCGCCAACTCGGCGAGGATCTCGTTGATGCGCTCTTGCGGGACGGTATGGGCGCCGGGCGACTTGCCGACATAGACCCGCTTCGCCGTCTTCGGCGCCGTCGCCACGATCTCGGGCGAGACCAGCCGGTCGTAGACCACCGCGTCCGCCTCGGCCAGCATCCGCGCCGCGCGCAGGGTCATCAATTCCGGATCGCCCGGTCCGGCGCCGATCAGATACACCTTGCCCGCTGGTTTCATGGAAGCATTCCCGTCCGGTTTATCGAGGCAACGCGAAACGCGCAGGGGCCGGCGCTGCGCCGGCCCCCGCCGAACCGGCGTCAGTAGACGTCGGAGCGCGTGTTGAAGACGTTGAACTTGCCGGTCGGCGTGATCAGGCGCGGATCCTTGATCACGTGCTTCATCTCCAGCGTCTTGTCGTCCACCACCACGATGGCGCTTTCCTTGTCGGCGCCGTTCCAGACCGAGAACCAGATCTCGTTGCCTTCCTGGTTGAACTCGCCCTGGACCACGCGCGGCTGGCCCTCGGCGATGCCGGCCCATTCCACGATGGGCAGCTCGACGAATTCCGGCTCTTCCTCGGTCATGTCGGCGATCTTGAAGACGGCGACCGAGCCCGAGATCTCGGCATCCGGGTTCAGCGGCGCGTCGACATACAGGTGCTCGGATTCCGGGTGCGTCTTCACGAACAGCGACCCGCCGCCCATGCTGTAGAGCGTCTGCACCACAGTCCAGGCCTGGTCGGGATGACCCTCGGGATCGGTGCCGATCAGCGCCACCGTTTCGTCGCCCAGGTGTGACGTCGCCCAGACCGGCCCGTAGGTCGGATGCACGAAGTTCGCGCCCCGGCCGGGATGCGGCGTCTGGCCGCCGGTTTCCAGCAATGCAGCCAGCTTGCCTTCCTTGGTGTCCACCACGGCGACCTTGCCGCGCGCGTTGGCCGCGACGAGGAAGTAGCGCCCGGTGCTGTCGAGCCCGCCGTCATGCAGGAACCGCTCGGCCTCGATCTCGGTCACCGCGAGGTTGTTGATGTCGGAATAGTCGACCATCAGGATCATCCCCGTCTCTTTGACGTTGACGATGAACTCGGGCTTGTAGTGCGAGGCCAGGATCGAGGCGACGCGCGGCTCGGGGTGGAAGATCTGCTCGTCGTAGATCATGCCGCGGGTCGACTTGATCTTCAGCGGCTCCAGCGTATTGCCGTCCATGATGACGTATTGCGGCGGCCAGTAGCTGCCGGCGATGGCGTACTTGTCTTCCCAGCCCTCGAACTTCGAGGTCTCGACCGACCGCGCCTCGGTGCCGACCTTGATCTCGGCCACCGGTGCGGGCGGGTCCATGAACATGTCGATCATCGTCACCCTCGCATCGCGGCCAATGACGAAAAGATACCGGCCCGACGCCGAGATCCGGCTGATATGCACCGCATAGCCGGTGTCGATCACCGCCTTGATTTCATAGCTGGCGCCGTCGATCAGCGCCACCTGACCGGCATCGCGCAGCGTGACAGAGAACAGGTTGTCGATGGCGATGTCGTTCATCTTCTCGGTGGGCCGCTCTTCCGGCGGCACCATCACCTTCCAGCTGGCGCGCATCTCGGGCATGCCGAATTCCGGCGGCGCCGCCGGATCCAGCAACAGGTAGCGCGCCATCATGTCGACCTCTTCCTCGGTCATGTCGCCCGAGGTGCCCCAGTTCGGCATTCCGGCGGGCGAGCCGTAGGTTATGAAGTCCCGCAGATAATCGAATCCGCCTTCGCGGGTGATGTCGGTCGTCAGCGCCTTGCCGGTCGCGCCCTTGCGCAGCACGCCGTGGCATCCGGCGCAGCGCTCGAAATAGATCGTGTTGGCGTTCTGGTACTCGTCCGGTGTCATCACCGGATCTCCCGGCTTGCGGCCCGGGATCTCGACGTTCAGCTCTCCCAGCGTGGTCATGCTGGGCTGATAGGCCGCCGAGGCGTCGTCGCCATGATCGGCCGGCTTTTCCTGTGCGGGGACGGCCTGCGCGGAAACCGCCAGGGCCATGGCCGCGCTAGACATCAGCAGTCTGAAATGTGGGCGCAGGTGTTTCATTTCCGTCCTCCGGTCTGGTGATGAGTCCGCGCGACATTGCACCCTTGACGGGCTGCGCACCTTGACTTCAATCAAGGCGTGGCGCTTTGCCGGCCCGTAACGCTGTTCCATGATTCAGCACCGGTCTCGCTGCGCGGTCTTTCTTGCCGCGGCCTTGGCCGTCGCTCTTGCCGTGGTCCCGCAGGCGGCTCTCGGGCAGGCAGAGAGCGGCGCGGTCCCGCTCGACTCTGCGACGGCGCGGGCGCTGTTCCCCGGAACCGCCGAGCCGCGAATCGAGCGAATCGAGGGCGAGATCCCCGGCTGGCGTGTCACGACCGCGGACGGCACCCTGGCCGGCCACGCCGCCTCGACCTGGGAGACCGTCGGCTCGCTGGGCTATTCCGGCAAGCCGCTGGACGTTCTGGTGGCGGTCGGGCCGGACGGCGTCATCACCGGCGCCGCGCTCGTTGCGCACAACGAGCCGATCCTGACGCTCGGCCTGTCGGACGCCGACATTGCGCGCTTCGTGGACGGGTTCGCCGGGGTCGACCTGGCCGATCCGCTGGCCTCGCTGGCGGCGCGCGACGGCGCGCCGGACGTCATCGCGCGGGCCACCGTCACCACCGGGGTGATCCGCGATTCGATCCTGCGCTCCGCGCGCATCCTCGCGATCGCGCGCGGGCTGGTGCCGGGGCAGGGGATCCTGCGCACCGGGTACCAGCCGAAAAGTGCCGAGGAGCTGCTGGCCAGCGGCGCGCTGGCGCGAGGCTCGGTCACCATGACCGAGGCCGCCGGGATATTCGCCGGCGCCGCATCACCGGTGCCCGCCGGCGAGGGATACTTCATCGACCTGTGGGTCGCCCTCGCCGACCCGCCGGCGATCGGCCAGAACCTGTTAGGCGAGCAGCAATACACCCGCATCATGGGCGCGCTGGGCGCGGGCGAGGTGGCGCTGTTCGTCGCGACGCGCGGCCTCGACGGCCACCGCGGCCGGGAATGGCGCCGCTCGGGCGTCTTCGACCGGATCGGCCTGGTGCAGGACGGGCGCCGGTTCACCTTCCGCGCCGAGGATTTCACCCGGATCGACAAGCTCGCGCTCGAAGACCTGCCGGAATTCAAGGAACGCAGCATCTTCCAGGTGCCCGCCGCGGGCTTCGATCCGACCGCGCCGTTCCGGGTCGAGGTCACGGCCACCCGCTCTGCCCGACAGGGCGGTGATCTGGTGCTGACCATGGGCGTCGACTATGCGCTGCCCGCCGAATACGTCCGCGCCGCGCCGCCCGAGCCGCCGCCGCTCTGGCAGCAAAGCTGGGCGTCCAAGCGCGGCCGGGTCATCGGCGTCGCGGTGATGCTGGGCGTGCTGACCGCGATCATGTTCCTGCAAGAGCCCTTCGTGAAGCGCCCGCGCCTGTGGCGCGGCGTCCGGCTGGGCTTTCTCGCCGTCACGCTGGTCTGGCTGGGCTGGGGCATCAACGGGCAGTTGTCCGTGGTGCAGGTCGTCGCCTTCGTCCACGCGGCGCTCGGCGGCTTCCGCTGGGAAACCTTCCTGATCGAGCCGGTGATCTTCACCCTCTGGGCCGGCGTTGCGCTTGGCCTGCTGTTTCTCGGTCGCGGCGTCTATTGCGGCTGGCTCTGCCCGTTCGGCGCGCTGCAGGAGCTGACCAACGCCGCGGCGCAGCGCTTCGGCGTCCGGCAGATCGCGGTGCCGCATGCGCTGCATGAACGCCTCTGGGTGATCAAGTACACGCTCTTCGTCGCGATTCTCGGCCTGTCCTTCTATTCCATGAAGGACGCGCTGGTCCTGGCCGAGGTGGAACCGTTCAAGACCGCGATCTCGCTGCGCATGATGCGCGCCTGGCCCTTCGTGGCCTTCGTGCTGGTGCTGCTGGCGGCAGGGCTGTTCATCGAGCGGTTCTATTGCCGCTATCTCTGCCCGCTGGGCGCGGCGCTGGCGATCCCGGCCAAGCTGAAGGTCTTCGACTGGCTGCGCCGCCGCCCGCAATGCGGCCGCGAATGCCGGCTGTGCGAGACGAAATGCACCGTCGG
>JAHELH010000224.1 GCA_024644285.1 Paracoccaceae bacterium
CGAAGGCGCTGGGTCAGCGCGATGCGCCTGCCCGGCAGGCTGGCCATGCTGTCGGCAAGGGCATGGTGCGTGGACCAGCGGACCGCTTGCAGGAAGCTCGCGGGGGGCGGCGCGGTGCGCCTGAGCCCGACGAGCCAGTAGCCGCCATCGGGGGCCGGTCCGAACACCGCGTCGTTTGCGCCGAGGGCCGCGAAGGCCCGGGCGATGTGACGCGGTGCGATCCCGGGGATGTCGCCGCCGACGATGACGGCCGGGCCCGGCGGCAATTGCCGAAACAGACGTGCCATGCGCTGTCCCAAGTCCCCTTTGCCCTGCGGCAGGCGTGGCAGATGTGCGGGCCAGACGCGGCTGGCAAGACCCGCCGCATCGGGTGCGACGGCAAGGACCAGCCGCCAGCGCGGATCGTCGAGCCGCCGGATCAGGCGCGCGGTCTGGTGCCGGAACCACCAGGCGGCCGGCACCGTGCCGATGTCGCGCGCGAGACGGGTCTTGACCAGGCCGGGGCGCGGTTCTTTCAGCATGATGAGCAGCCAGCGCTGCCGCACGGGCCGCCTAACCGGCAAAGTAGCGCTCGAGGATCCGGCGGTAGATGCGTTTCAGCGCCTCGATCTGCGCGACCTCGACCCGTTCGTCGACCTGATGCATCGTCTTGCCGACGAGTCCGAATTCGACCACCGGGCAATGATCCTTGACGAAGCGCGCGTCCGAGGTGCCGCCCGAGGTCGACAATTCCGGCGTGACGCCGGTCTCTTGCCGCACGACGCTGGAGACCAGATCGGACAGGGCGCCCGGCGGCGTCAGGAAGCTTTCGCCCGACACCTTGACGGTCATGTCGATGGACACGCCGGTCTGCGAGGCGACCGCATCGGCCTCGCTGCGCAGCCATTGGGTCAGGGACGCGGAGTCGTGCGCGTCGTTGAAGCGGATGTTGACCGTGGTGCGGCACGTCGCCGGAATGACGTTGTTGGCGGAGTTTCCGGTGTCGATCGTCGTGGCGGCAAGGGTCGAGGGATCGAAATGCTCGGTGCCCTCGTCGAGGACATCGCGCGACAGGCGGTCGATCAGCCGGGCCACGGCCGGCACCGGGTTCCTGGCGCGATGCGGATAGGCCGCATGACCCTGGATGCCGGTCGCGGTGAAGTACGCCGTCATCGAGCCGCGGCGGCCGATCTTGATCATGTCGCCCAGGCGTTCCGGACAAGTGGGCTCGCCCACCAGGCAGACGCTCATGGCCTCGCCGTTCTGGGCCATCCAGTCGAGCAGTGCCGACGTTCCGTCGATGGCGTCGCCCTCTTCGTCCCCGGTGATGGCCAGGATCACCGCGCCGTCGGGCGGTGTATCGGTCACGAAATCGACCGCCGCGGCAGCGAAGGCGGCCACGCCGGATTTCATGTCCGTCGCCCCCCTGCCCCAGAGATGGCCGTCGCGGATCTGTGCGCCGAAAGGGTCAACCGACCAGGCGGCCGCATCGCCGGCCGGGACCACGTCGGTGTGGCCGTTGAAGCCGAAGCTGCGGGCATGGCCCCTGGGACCCCAGCGGGCGAAAAGGTTCGCCACACCGCCCCGGTCGACGCGGATGCATTCGAAGCCTGCGGCGGAAAGGATGGCCTGCAGGTGCTGCAGCGCCCCCGCCTCGGCCGGGGTGACCGAGGCGCAGCGCACGAGGTCTGCGGTCAGCTCTACCGGATCTAGTGGTACGGCCATTGAAAGCTCCTATCCTTGGGGCTTGGTTACCGGCGGGCATGGCAAAGCGCAATCGCGGCGAACCACTCCCGGCTGTGGCGAATTCGAAACAGCCGCGCGCGGTGCTTTCGAAATCGCCATTATTTCCAACACCCAGGCGATCGGATGCGCAATATACCGGAAAAGACCTGAGGCAGGGGTCAAGGGCCGCAAAGACGGCCCGGACGAGCAGATCGCGATACCCAGACGGGGCCACTGGCGCCCTGTGGAATCTCGTCATGCGCCCTGACCAAAGCGAGGCAGGAGTGCGGTTGACGTTGGGAAACGGCGAAAACCTTGGAGACGCGGCGTGAGCTGGCTTGCCATCGGCACCGGCCGCCGCACGGTTCTTCCGGTGCGGAGCGGCGCGGCCGGTTCAGACCAACTGGTCACGATCGGAAGCATCGTTGCCGAAGCCGCGTTCACCGCAGAGCCCGGGGTTCCCCAGACATTGCTGCATCTTGAGCGCACAGCGGGGTGGCACCGCGGGTTCCGGATGTCGCTGAGCGCGGCGGGCGAGCTTTACGTTGAGCACCAGCAAAGCCGGGAGCTGACCGGCGCGAAGGTCCGGATCAGCCGGCCGGACCGGGACGCTGCGTTGCGGATAACCTACAGCTGGGATGCACCCGGACGGCGCGGCCTGCTGACGGTGGAAAACCTGGATACCGGGCAGAGAGATCAGAGCCGCTTCGCCGATCCGCAGCCCTGGCCGATGGACGACATAGCGGCGCTGGCCGGTGCCGGCGCGGAATGCGAGACCGATGCCGCGCTGTCGCTGCTGGCGGTCGCAGACGAGGTCGTGGCGGTCGGGTTACCGTCCGGGCTGGCGGCCGGAACCTGGATCGACACCGCGGCCGGACCCCGGCAGGTCCAGGACCTGGAACGCGGCGACCTGGTCCGGACGGCAGAGCGCGGATTTCAGCCGGTACGCCACATTCTGTCGCGCGATTTGCCCGCTGCAGGGCATTTCGCTCCGATCCAATTGCACGCGCCGTTTTTCGGATTGCGGCAGGATCTTCTGGCGGCAAGGGATCACCGCGTCCTGATCGAGGGCGCGGACGCGGAATACCTGTTCGGCGCCGACGCCGTCCTGGTCGAGGCCCGGCATCTCGCCGTTGTCTCGCCGGGCGGATGGAGCCACGCAGAGCCGGTTGTCCGCTACGTTCAGGTCATTCTGGACGAACATGCCTGCATCTCTGCCGGGGGCACGTGGGTCGAGAGCCTTTATCTCGGCCGGTCCGCGCAGCGGCCGCTGCAGCTTGGCGCGTGCGGCCTGTCCGCGGTTCCGCCTGACCTGCTGCCGCAGCACAGGCGGATTGCCAGCCCGAAACTTGAATCCTACGAGGCGGTGGTACTGGTCTCGGCGCTGTGCGCGTGACGCGGCTCAGCCTTCGGCTGTCTCCAAGAACGGCGTGACCTGCGCCACGATGACGGCGTTCTGTTCTAGCGCCTTCGCCATGAGCGCGCGTTCCTCGTCGTCGATGTCGTGACCGTCCGCCAGTCGCTCGTCGAGCGTGCCATAGCCGGTCACGTCCAGCGGCGCCATGTCGGCCTGTTTCAGGATCGCCACGGTTTCGCGCACCGCCTCGGCCTCGTCGATGCCGCTGGCGTAGCACATCAGCGCGGCGCCCGTCGCGCCCTCGGGCAGCCCGTCGCCTGCCTTGCGGCCGACCTCGACCAAAAGGGTATAGACCTGTTGCGGTCTGCGCTCTTTCGCCATGGCGTCTCTGTCCGCTGTGAAGCCTGCACTGTCAAGTCAGCCCCTGCCCCAGATCTCGACTGTCACGGCTGTCGCATAGACCGCCATCATCAGCACGCTTTCGATGCCGAGGCGCGCCGGTCCCTCGCGTTGCCTCAAGATCAGCCCGCCGAGCAGGATCGCAGTCATCAGCAATCCGGTGGCCAGCAGCGAAGTAGCACCGCCGAGCACCAGACCGCCAACCATCGCCTCTCCCATTCGGGTGCGGTCGGCGATGATATCGGCGAGCTTGGTGGCGCGGATCGAGGCCAGCACGACGGCGACGCCGGCCGCGGCGAACACTGCCAGCAAGAGGGGCAGAGAGAGCGCTCCGATCATGTCAGCGCAGGATCCGGGTGCCGGGTCATGGAGGGGTAACCGGCCGCCGCGGGGGATGTTCCTTTCCGATCGTCAAGGCGCTGATCGGTAGGCCGGCTATTTCTTGAAGGCGCGCCAGATCCAGATCAGCAGGCAGGCGCCGAGCAGGCCCACGACGAGTTGCGCCAGCCAGGTCCCCTCTGCCGTAATGCCGACGATCCCGAGCAGCAAGTTGGCCACGAAGGCGCCGACGATGCCGAGCAGGATGTTGGTCAGGATCCCGGTCTTTGTCTTCATGATCATGCTGGCGATCCATCCCGCCAGCCCTCCGACGACAATCGCCGCAAACCATCCGATCCCGCTCATCGCTTCCTCCTTCATTTCTATTCCACGCGACGACGTAGCGCGACACGCCTTCAAGAACAGACCGTCAGTCGCGCAGCAACTCGTTGATCCCGGTCTTCGAGCGGGTCTTCTCGTCGACGCGCTTTACGATCACGGCGCAATAAAGGTTGATGTTGTTCTTCGAGGGCATCGAACCGGAGACGACCACGGAATAGGGCGGCACCTCGCCGTACATCACCTTTCCGGTCTCGCGGTCGACGATCTTGGTGGACTGGCCGATATAGACCCCCATGCCCAGCACCGAG
>JAHELH010000019.1:0-15277 GCA_024644285.1 Paracoccaceae bacterium
CGTCAGGCGAGAAAGTCGAGCGTCCGGGCGAAGGCCCGCTCGGCGGCGACGGCGTCGAAGCTGCCGCGCTGCGCCGGTTCCGCGAACCAGTGCCCGGTTCCGGGGTAGTCGCAGGACGTGCAGGGCCTTGCCGCGCGCGCCAGGGCGCGTTCCATGCTGCGGCGCGCCGATGCGCTGACCCAGGGGTCGTCGCCGGCGAAATGCGCAAGATAGCTGGCGCGGCTGTTCGAGAAGTCGCCGCCGCGCGCCCCGTAATAAAGCACGACATGGCGGATCGGATTGTTCGGCTGTTGCGACAGCCAGACCGCCCAATGCGCGCCCATCGAGAAGCCGATGACGGCCACGCTGTCGGTCCCGGCGGCTTCGCGCAGGTCGCGCAGGTCGCGCTGCAAGCTGCGGTACATCGGTTCCGCCCGCGGCGCCTTTCTCAGCGCTCGGGCCGCGGCCTCGGTCCTCGGGGTCTGCCCTTCCATCAAGTCGCTGAGCCCGGCGGTGATGCCGGCAGCGGCAAGCCGGTCGGCATAGTCGGTGAACGAGGCCGTCAGACCCCACCAGCTGTGCAGGACCAGCGCGGCTGCTTTCGCGGCGCGGTCCCGCGTGGGAACGATACGGACGGGGCGGGGCTTCAGGCGGGCGGACATCGATTCTGCGCAGGTGTTTCCGATCCCTGAAAAATGCCGTTCTGCGCCGCGGCTCGCGTTGATCTGGGACAATCCCGGCCCCGACCGGGCGCTGAAGCCGAAGTGATGACGCACGGCCGTAAGTTGGCCTATGTTGCGGCCATGCGCAGGTTCCTCGCGAAGTTCTGTCTGCTGGCTTTCACCGCCGCGCCCCAGGCGCAGGCCTGCGACCTTGCGCTGGCCCTGGCGGTGGACGTGTCTGGCTCGGTCGATCCAAACGAGTACCGGATCCAGATGGATGGGCTGGCCGAGGCTTTCCGCGACGGCTCGGTCGCCGAGGCGCTCGTGCGGGCCGAGGCCGCGGTGATCCTGATCCAGTGGACCGGCAGCTCGCGGCAGGAGGTGACGCTGCCGTGGCGGCAGGTGCGCACTTTCGAAGAGGTCGAGGCACTGGCGAAGGACATTGCCGAAGCGCCGCGCCGCTGGCGCAATTTTTCGACCGCCATCGGCGATGCGCTTAGTTTTGCATTGAGACAATTCGATGCCGCCCCGGACTGCGGGCGCCGGGTCATCGACGTCTCGGGCGACGGCATCTCGAACGAGGGCACCGAACCGCGCGACTGGCACCCGGCGCTGCGCGCGGCCGGGATCACGGTCAACGCGCTGGCCATCGAGGAGGACGCCGTCGACCTGACCGGGTATTTCTGGGAAAACCTGATTCTGGGCGACGGCGCCTTCGTGGTCACCGCGAACCGGTTCGAGGATTATCCCGCCCGCATCCGCCTGAAACTGCTGCGCGAGACCACGAAGCAGGTGTCCTGCGCCGATCCGGCCTGCCGCCCCGCGCGCGACGACGAGGGTTGACCGGACGGAGGCCTCCGTAAGACAGTCCTGCGCATGAGACGTCTCGCCGCCCTGTTGTCGGCCGTCTGCCTCGGCACACCTGCCACCGGCGCGCCGATCGACGCAAATTCCAGGGATTTCGTCGCCGCCAATCTGACCGCGATCTTTTATCACGAGCTGGGGCACGCGTTCATCGACATCCTCAAACTGCCGATCTACGGCCAGGAAGAGGACGCGGCGGACGTGCTGAGCGCCGTTCTGGTGCACGAGCTGTACGAGGAGGAGTCCGCCGTCGAGATTGCCCATGCCACGGCGCTGGGCTTCCGTCAGGAAAGCGTGCTGCGCACCGAAAACGGCGTGGACGCGGCGTATTGGGACGTCCATGGCCCGGATCTGCAGCGCTATTACACCTTCGTCTGCCTGTTCTACGGCGCCGACACGGCGCGCCGCCAGTCCTTCGCCGACGACCTGGCGCTGCCGAAGGGGCGGCAGGCGACCTGCGCCGACGAATTCGAACAGGCATCCGACAGTTGGGGCCCGGTCATGAAGGAACTGGCAAAGAACGGCGCGGGCCGCTCGATGCGCTTTCTTGCCGACCATCGCACCGATGTCTTCGGAAAACTGACGGCGGATGTGATCGGCGCCGAGGTCAAGGCGATGAACGCCGAGATGTCGCTGCCGAAATCGCTTCTGGTGCGGGTCGAGCCCTGCGGCACGGCCAATGCGTTCTATGACCCCAAGACGCGCGAGATCATCATGTGTACCGAGTTCGCCCGCTCCCTCGCCGAGATGGCGCCGCGCTAGCGCCTTCCGGGATGTGATCACGGCCACGCCGCGAACTGCGGCTGCGCTAAAAAACCGCGCCGCCAGAACGCGCTGCCGCGTGACTCTGCCGGAAATCTTGATATCTGTGGAACACGCCCGATTGTGCCGACCCAACAAAGGAGCCGATCATGACGGATGACGCGACCCCCGTGGAACGCCCGCTGTCCCCGCATTTGCAGATCTACCGGCCGCAGATCACCGCGATCAGCTCGATCCTGACACGGATCACGGGAAACGCGCTTATCGTCGGCTTCATCCTCGGGATCTGGTGGCTTCTGGCGGCCGCGTCCGGACCGGATTACTTCGCCACCGCGAATGCCGTCGCGACCTCGTGGTTCGGCGATCTGGTCTTCACCGGCTCGCTCTGGGCGCTTTGGTATCACTATCTTGCGGGGCTGCGGCATTTCTACTGGGATGCCGGGCACGGGCTGGACATCGAAACCGCCGAAATGCTGGGCTGGGCCTGCGTCATCGGCTCGTTCGTGCTGACCGTCATCACCCTGTTCCTGGTCTGAGGAGGCGGACATGCGATTTCTGACCGACCGCAAACGGGCCGAGGGCAAAGGCGCCGCCGGGTCCGGCACCGAGCATCACTGGTACATGACCGTCAGCGGCGTGGGCCTGGCGGTGATGTTCCCGACTTTCCTGATCGTCTTTGGCCGCGCGCTGGGCCGCGACCATGCCGGCGTGCTGGAGACGTTCTCGTCGCCGTTCGTGGCGATCCTGACGGGTCTTGTCCTCGTCGTCGGGCTGCAGCACTTCCGCAAGGGGGCCGAGACGATGATCGAGGATTACGTGCGCGGCATGAACAAGAAATTCGCGATCATCTTCGTGATCACGTTCACTTATTTCCTGATGGCGACCGGCCTCTTCGCGCTCGCCCGGATGGCACTTTGAGGAGCGCTTGAATGGCCGCTTACGATTATGAAACGCATACCTATGACGTGGTGGTCGTAGGGGCCGGCGGCGCCGGGCTGCGGGCGACCCTCGGCATGGCCGAGCAGGGCCTGCGCACCGCCTGCATCTCGAAGGTGTTTCCGACCCGCAGCCACACCGTCGCGGCGCAGGGTGGCATCGCCGCCTCGCTGTCGAACATGGGGCCGGATCACTGGCAATGGCACATGTACGATACCGTCAAGGGGTCGGACTGGCTGGGCGATACGGATGCGATGGAGTACCTCGCCCGCGAGGCGCCCAAGGCGGTCTACGAGCTGGAGCATTACGGCGTTCCGTTCTCGCGCACCGAGGAAGGCAAGATCTACCAGCGCCCGTTCGGCGGCCACACAACGGAATTCGGCGAGGGCCCGCCGGTGCAGCGCACCTGCGCGGCGGCCGACCGGACGGGCCACGCGATCCTGCACACGCTTTACGGCCAGTCGCTGAAGCAGAAGGCCGAGTTCTACATCGAGTATTTCGCCATCGACCTGATCATGGGCGAGGACGGCACCTGCCAGGGCGTGGTGTGCTGGAAGCTCGACGACGGCACGATCCACGTCTTCAACGCCAAGATGACGGTGCTGGCCACGGGCGGCTACGGGCGCGCCTATTTCAGCGCCACTTCGGCGCATACCTGCACCGGCGACGGCAACGGCATGGTGGCGCGGGCCGGGCTGCCGCTGCAGGACATGGAATTCGTGCAGTTCCACCCCACCGGCATCTACGGCGCCGGCTGCCTGATCACCGAGGGCGCGCGCGGCGAGGGCGGCTATCTGACCAATTCGGAAGGCGAGCGGTTCATGGAGCGCTACGCGCCGACCTACAAGGATCTGGCATCGCGCGACGTGGTCAGCCGCTGCATGACGATGGAGATCCGCGAGGGGCGGGGCGTCGGGCCGGAAAAGGACCACATCCACCTCAACCTCAACCACCTGCCGCCCGAGACCCTGCACGAGCGGCTGCCGGGCATCTCGGAAAGCGCGCGCATCTTCGCCGGGGCGGACGTCACCAAGGAACCGATCCCGGTGCTGCCGACGGTGCATTACAACATGGGCGGGATCCCGACGAATTACTGGGGCGAGGTGCTGAACCCGACCAAGGACGACCCCGATGCGCTGGCCCCGGGGCTGATGGCGGTGGGCGAGGCGGGCTGCGCGTCGGTGCACGGAGCGAACCGGCTGGGCTCGAACTCGCTGATCGACCTGGTGGTGTTCGGCCGCGCCGCGGCGATCCGCGCCGCAAAGGTCGTGGACCCGGCGGCGTCGAATCCGACGCTGAACCAGTCCAGCATCGACGCCGCGCTCGACCGGTTCGACAAGCTGCGCCATGCCGACGGCGGCACGCCGACCGCCGAGTTGCGGCTGGAGATGCAGAAGACCATGCAGGCCGACGCCGCCGTGTTCCGCACCGACAAGACCCTGGCCGAAGGGGTCAAGAAAATGCAGGCCGTGGCGAAAAAGGAAAAGGACCTGAAGGTCACCGACCGTTCGCTGATCTGGAACTCCGATCTGATGGAGACGCTGGAAATCATGAACCTCCTGCCCAACGCGCTGGCCACCGTCATCAGCGCCGAGGCGCGCAAGGAAAGCCGCGGGGCGCATGCGCACGAGGACTATCCCGACCGTGACGACAAGACCTGGCGCAAGCACACGCTGTCCTGGGTCGATGACACGTACAAGGTGACACTGGACTACCGCCCGGTGCACACCGATCCGCTGACCAAGCAGAAGGACGGCGGCATCGACTTGAAGAAGATCGCACCAAAGGCGAGGGTCTACTGATGCTGCGGAATATCGCCTTGCTGATGATGGCGACATTGCTGTCGGGCTGCGCCGCCGCCGGCGTGGTCATCTACGACGGCTCTAAAAAGTCGAACCGGCCGCTGGTGGTGCAGACCATGGCCGAAGCCAGGCCCGACCTGCCCAGCGAGGCGGCCGCCGACTGCGTGATCAAGGTCATGACGATCCGAGAGACGATTGCGCTCGGCACCAGCGACACGACCCGTCTGACCTCGGCGGCGCGGCAGACGATCCTGGGCTACGCGGCGCGGGAGAAGGCGGTGGCCTGCCTCGCCAGCCTGCCGAAGACAGGTGCGGCGTGATGCGCGTCGCTGTTACGGCGATGTCCATCCCGCTGGTGCTTGGCGCCTGCACACAGACCGCGCGTGACGAGTTGACCCGCGACGCTGCCCGCGCGGCGATCACGCCTGTCGTGGTCGAACGCTTTCCTGGCCTTCCTGTCGATTCGACACTCGACTGCATCATCGACAACGCGCAGTCCAGCGAGCTGCTGGCGCTTGCGGCCGACACCGTGACCGGACCGACGGCCTCGACCGTCGAGATCGTTTCGAACATCGCGACCCGCCCCGAGACCGTGAGATGCCTGGCGGTCGACGGCCTGCCGGCCCTGCTGAGATAGGATGGAATGATGGTACAGTTCACGCTTCCGAAGAACTCGACGATCCGCACTGGCAAGACCTGGCCCAAACCCGACGGCGCCACCAACGTCAAGAAATTCCAGGTCTACCGCTGGAACCCCGACGACGACGAGAACCCGCGCATCGACACGTATTACGTCGATCTCGACACATGCGGGCCGATGATCCTGGACGCGATCATCAAGATCAAGAACGAGATCGACCCGACGCTGACCTTCCGCCGCTCGTGCCGCGAGGGGATCTGCGGCTCGTGCGCCATGAACATCGACGGGATCAACACGCTGGCCTGCACCTACGGCATCGACGAGGTCGAGGGCGACGTGAAGATCTATCCGCTGCCGCACATGGCCGTGGTCAAGGACCTGATCCCGGATCTGACGCATTTCTACGCCCAGCACGCCAGCATCATGCCCTGGCTCGAGACCAAGACGAACGAACCGCAGAAAGAGTGGCGGCAGTCGATCGAGGACCGCAAGAAGCTGGACGACCACTACGAGTGCATCCTGTGCGCCTGTTGTTCGACCTCGTGCCCCAGCTACTGGTGGAACGGCGACAAGTACCTTGGCCCGGCCGCGCTGCTGCACGCGCACCGCTGGATCATCGACAGCCGCGACGAGGCGACAGGCGAGCGGCTGGACGATCTGGAAGATCCGTTCAAGCTGTACCGCTGCCACACGATCATGAACTGCACCAAGACCTGCCCCAAGGGGCTGAACCCGGCGCGGGCCATCGCCGACATCAAGAAAAAGCTGGTTGAACGGCGGTTCTGAACCTCGATAAGGCGCCGCGGCAGGGCCTCAGGGCGCCCGGTGCGCGGGCGCGCCGGGCGGGTTCCGGGCTCCGAAGCATCCTGGCCACTGGATCCTGCGCCCGTGGCGAGATGATCGCCCCGTAATTGCCGCGCATTGCCATGAGAGCGCGCTAGGCGGCCAATCCGCGTCATGGTAATCTGGCACCGGCAATTGCGGAGCGTGCAAGATGTCGGAACAGGTTTCGATCCTCGTGGGTACGACCAAGGGCGCCTTCGTCATCCGGGGCGACGACCATCGCAAAATCTGGCAAATCGACGGACCGCATTGCGACGGCTGGCCGATCAATCACGTCGTGGGCGATCCCGAAACCGGCAGGCTTTGGGCCGGGGGCGGCGGCGACTGGTTCGGGGCGGGGGTCTGGCGATCCGAAGACGGCGGGCGAAGCTGGGAACTCGTCAAGCTGACAACGGGCCAGATGGACGACTGGGCCGCAAACGATCCGGATTTCGCCGCGATGATCGGCTGGACGCCAAAGGCGCCGCCCTTCACGGACGAATTTGCCCAGATCTGGTCGCTGAACCACGCGCACGGAACGCTCTACGCCGGCACCAAGCCTGCCAGCCTGCTGGCAAGCAAGGACGGCGGAAAGACATGGGACAAGGTCGAGGGGTTGACAGACCACCCTTCGCGGCCCGACTGGAACGGCGGGGCGGCGGGGCTGGTGCTGCACACCATCCTCTCCGATCCCGGCAACGCCGGGAAATTGTGGGTCGGCATCTCGGCGGCGGGCGTCTTTGCCACCGAGGATGGCGGCGCCACCTGGGACCGGCGCAACCGCCTGTCCAATGCCGATGCGCACGCCCATCACGACCATCCCGCCGCCCCGCACGATGGCGAGATCGGGTTCTGCGTGCACAACATGGCGCGCGCGCCGGGCAATTCTGGCGATCTGCTGTATCAGCAAAACCACCACGGCGTCTGGCGGTCCCCCGATGGCGGGCGCAGCTGGGACGACATCACGACTGGATTGCCCTCGACATTCGGCTTTCCCATCGCGGTGCATCCGCGCGACGCCGACACGGTCTGGACCCTGCCGTTGAACGGAGACACCCAGGGGCGCTATCCGCCCGATGCCTCGGCAGCGGTGTGGAAGACGAACGATGGCGGGAAAAGCTGGCAGGCGAAACGGCGGGGTCTGCCCGACCGGGACTGCTTTTTCACGGTGCTGCGGCAGGCGATGGCGACGGACCGGTGCGACACGGCGGGGGTTTATTTCGGCACCAATTCCGGCTCTGTCTTCGCCAGCATCGACGAGGGCGAGACCTGGGACGAGGTCGCCCGGCATCTGCCCACGGTCCTGTCGGTCGAGGTGTGCCAGCCGGCGGGCTGACCTGCGAGGACGATGGAAGGCCCCGCCGTCAGTTCACGTCACCGGCCATCACGACATTGCCCCCGGCGGCGGCCTGCTCCAGCCGTTCGGTTGCGGGATCGACGTCGCTGACGGAGGGTTCCACACTGTCCAGAAGGAACACGAGTGCGAAGAACCCGACATGGCTCATGAAGAAGATCGCGATGCGCTGGCTTATCGACATTTGGTGATGCCCCCTCTCGGCATGGTATTGGCATGGGTCGCTGCGAAGGCGACACCGGTTCAGTCTTTGCAGCCACGCGCGCATGCGGCATGTAGATGCAACGGTGCCGGCGCGGTTTGGTTCCCGGCGCGGCGGCGAAGGAACGGATTATTTGGCAGCGTGCAACAATCGCGGGACAGCGCATCATGACGACACCCCCCGACGCCGAGGCCCGCCGAGCCGTGCCGCCGGTCATCTGTTACCCGCCCGAGACCCTGCCGCCGCCCGATCTGGCACTCTATGCCAGGGCCCGGCAGGGCGCGGGCAAGGTCGCCGAGGTCGTCGCGCCGCCGCGCGATGCCGTTTGCTTCCGCGTCGCGGCCGGGCAGTTCTTCCGCATAACGTCGATCGAGGGGCCGCAGGTCGGCGACCTCAACCTTTGGAACGCGAACGACCTTTCAGAGCGCTTCTACTCGGGCAAGACCCGCGCCCTGCACGGCACGCACCTGACCACGGGCGAGCGGATGTGGAGCAGCTTTCCCCATCTGCGTCCGATGGCGACCATCACCGAGGACACGCTCGACTGGTACGATATCGACAGCTTCGGCGGGTCGGTCCACGACGTGATCGGCACGCGATGCGATCCCTATACGCACCGGCTGCTGGCCGGCGGTGATTATCACCATTGCTGCCATTCGAACCTGACGCGGGCGCTGGCCGCCGAAACCGGCCTGCCGCTGCGCGAGGCCGAGATGCATGTCCACGACGTGCTGAACGTGTTCATGTGCACCGGCTTTACCCGGGATACCGGTCAGTACTTCATGAAGGCCAGCCCGGTGCGCCCCGGCGACTACATCGAGTTCTTCGCCGAGATCGATCTGCTGGGCGCGCTAAGCGCCTGTCCGGGCGGCGACTGCTCTGCCGAGCATTCCAGCGACGCGGCGGCCTGTTATCCGCTGCGGGTAGAGGTGTTCGCGCCGGCCGAAGACGCGCTGCGGGGATGGCACCCGCCGCCCTCCAGCACCTACGACCGCAGCCACGGCACCTGACGCTCAGGCGTCGGGGAAGGCCGCGCGCAGGGCGATCTCGACCATGTCCCCGAACGAGCGCTCGCGCTCGTCCGCCGGCAATTCCTCGCCGGTGATCAGGTGGTCCGAGACGGTCAATACGGACAGCGCGCGGCATCCGTAGCGGGCGGCAAGGGTGTACAGTTCCGCCGTCTCCATCTCGACTGCGAGCACGCCGTGGCGCGTCATCTGGTCGGTCAGGTCCGCACGCTCGTCGTAGAAGGTATCCGAGGAATAGATGCCGCCGACATGCGAGGCGATATCCATTTCGGCGGCCGCGGCCACGGCGTCGCGCAACAGCGTCCAATCGGCGGCCGGAGCGAAATTCAGTTCCCGGAATATGCCGCGAGACGGCGTGGACAGCGCGGAACTGGTCATCGCCAGCACCACGTCGCGGATGTGCACGTCCTGCTGCATCGACCCGGCCGAGCCGATGCGGATCAGGGTCCGCGCGCCGTAATCGCGGATCAGCTCGTTGACGTAGATGCTCAGCGACGCCATCCCCATCCCCGAGCCGTGGATCGAGACGGGGTGTCCCCGCCAGGTGCCGGAAAAGCCCAGCATGCCGCGCACCCGGCTGACCTCTCGGGCGTCGTCGAGATAGGTTTCCGCGGCCCACTTGGCGCGCAGAGGGTCTCCGGGAAGCAGCACGGTTTCGGCGATCTCGCCCTTTTCTGCGCCGATGTGGATGGTCATTACGGTCTCCGGCAATGGTGCCAGCTGGGTATCAGAACAGCCTATCGTTCAATTATGTCGCTCAAGTGTCGGGTTTGTGCCTTAGGGCATTGATATTGCTGAAACATGCATAACGAGAATGCGTGAGGAAGCCTACATCGCATAGTGGTAGCTTGCCAAGCCGAAATCTCGGTAACGATTTGGATTCGCAAGACATCTATTGCGCATCGGGAACAGACCCTGGTTGAAACGGCGGTCCGGCCGGGAATTCGCGCCGGACGCCACACTTCCGCCGTAATTTCGCAAAACCCTTAAGATACCGTTGATACCAATGGATAAATTTCAGGCAGGCAAAAAAATGGCCTATGCGCGCGAAGACCGGACCGGATTCACCGTCACGTTCAGATCCTTGGTGCTGCAGGCCGCAAAGGGTCCGGCGCGGAAACCCGCGCCCATGCCACGCCTACGCGCCGCGGCGTCGGTCCGCGGCCTGCCCCACGGCCCGCTCCGCGCCCGGGTCACCGAGGCGTTCACCGCCAGGCCGCCGAACGAGACCGAAAGGAAAGTCATCGCGGCCCTTCTGCGCCATCCCGGCGCCACCTCGCCGGTGCTGAGCCGGCAATGCGGCTGGCTGCAGCCGATCTGGCAAACCCATTTCGGCCTGATGTGCCAGCGGCGGGCCGCCTGGCTGTGGCCGGCCGAGGCGGCCGGCACACCCGACGCGCGGTTCCTGACCGGGGTTCTGGCCGACTACCGCCCGAACCTGCGCACCTTCAGTTTCAAGCCCGAGGTCGCGGCGGCGCTGAAAGCGCTGCCGGTCGATTGGCGGATTTAGGACGGCGGCAAGCGGCGGCGGCGCGGCGTCTATTCCGGCACGGCCAGTTTCACTTGCAGCGCCTCAAATACTGGCCCGATCGGCATGATCAGCGAACGGTCGCCGCCGCCGGCGAAGGCCATGCCGACGAGGCGGTTCTGGTCGTCGAAGACTGGCGCGCCGCTGTCGCCGGGCTGGGTGATGCGCGTGGTCTCGAACATCACTCTGGGCAGAAATCCGCGGGCGAAACTGGGATTCCACGATCCAGCCTAGCATAGGAATTCCGCGATGGCTTCGGCCCGCTTCTTCTACTCGGCAGCGACCGCCTGGGCGTCCGCCAGCGCCACGATATCGAACATGATCCGGGTCAGCTCGAAATCCTTCGGCGTGTAGACGCGGGCGACGCCGAGGGCGCGCAGGCGCGCGGCGTCGTCGTCGGGGATGATGCCGCCGGCGATGACGGCGATGTGCGACAGACCCGCCGCCTGCATCCGCGACATCAGATCCTCGATCAGCGGCAGGTGCGAGCCCGACAGGATCGAGAGGCCCAGCACATGCGGCGTTTCCGCCTGGCACGCGGCGACGATCTCGGACGGCGTCAGGCGGATGCCCTCGTAGGAGATCTCCATGCCGCAGTCGCGGGCGCGGGCGGCGATCTGCTCGGCGCCGTTGGAATGGCCGTCGAGACCGGGCTTGCCGACCAGGAATTTCAGCCGCCGTCCCAGCCGGTCGCTGACCGCGTCGACGGCGGCGCGGATCTCGTCGAGACCCTCGGTGCGGTTCGAGGGATCCCGGCTGACGCCGGTGGGCGCGCGATACTGGCCAAAGACCTGCCGGATCGTCTCGCCCCATTCCCCGGTCGTGGCGCCGGCCTTCGCAGAAGCGATCGAGGGCGGCATGATATTGGCGCCGCTGGCCGCCGCGGCGCGCAGGTCTTCCAGCGCCGTCCGCACCGCGGCTTCGTCGCGGCATTCGCGCCAGTTCTTCAGACGCCCGATCTGGTCGGCCTCGGCCTTCGGATCGGCGACCATGATCGCGTCGGGGCCCGAGGTCAGGGGCGACGGTTCGCCCTCGGTATATTCGTTGACGCCCACCACCGTCGTCTCGCCGCTCTCGATCCGGGCGATGCGGGCGGCGTTGGCTTCGACCAGTTGGCGCTTCATGTGGTCGATGGCCTCCACGGCACCGCCCATGGCGTCGATCTGCTTGAGCTCTGCCCGCGCGCCGTCTTTCAGCGCTTCGACCTTCGCCGCGACCACCGGGTTTCCGTCGAACAGGTCGCCGTATTCCAGCAGGTCGGTCTCGTAGGCCAGGATCTGCTGCATCCTGAGCGACCATTGCTGGTCCCACGGCCGCGGCAGGCCGAGCGCCTCGTTCCAGGCGGGCAGTTGCACGGCGCGGGCCCGGGCGTTCTTCGACAACGTTACGGCCAGCATCTCCAGCAGGATGCGGTAGACGTTGTTCTCCGGCTGCTGCTCAGTCAGGCCGAGCGAATTGACCTGTACGCCATAGCGGAAGCGGCGGAATTTCGCATCCTCGACGCCATAGCGCTCACGCGTGATCTCGTCCCACAGCTCGACGAAGGCGCGCATCTTGCACAACTCGGTGACGAAGCGGATGCCGGCGTTGACGAAGAACGAGATGCGCCCGACCATCGCCGGGAAATCCTGCGCATCGACCTTGCCGCGCAAATCGTCCAGCACCGCCACCGCCGTGGCCAGCGCGAAGGCCAGTTCCTGCTCGGGCGTCGCTCCGGCTTCCTGCAGGTGGTAGGAACAGACGTTCATCGGGTTCCATTTCGGCAGGTGCGCGCGGGTATAGGCGGCGACGTCGGTGATCATCCGCAAGGACGGCTTGGGCGGGCAGATATAGGTGCCGCGCGACAGATATTCCTTGATGATGTCGTTCTGCACCGTGCCCTGCAGGGCGGCGATTTCGGCGCCCTGCTCCTCGGCCACCGCGATGTAGAGCGCCAGCAGCCACGGCGCGGTGGCGTTGATCGTCATCGAGGTGTTCATCCGGTCCAGGGGGATGTCCTTGAACAAGGCCCGCATGTCGCCCAGATGCGCCACCGGCACGCCGACCTTGCCGACCTCGCCCGTTGCCAGTTCGTGGTCGCTGTCGTAACCGGTCTGGGTCGGCAGGTCGAAGGCCACCGACAGGCCGGTCTGCCCCCTGGCCAGGTTCGACCGGTACAGCGCGTTCGACGCCGCGGCGGTGGAATGCCCGGCATAGGTGCGGAACAGCCAGGGTCGATCACGGCGCGTCTCGGTCATTACGGCCCTTTCGGCAATAATCTTTCGCCTGGCGCTTGATAGGCGACATTTTGTGGCGATGTCAACGCGCTGCACTGCAGAAATTTTTGGCATTGAGTGCGTCGCGCTCGGTGGTCGAGGGAATTTACCCCCGCCCCGATTGCTGTAGGGTCGGCGCCATGTTTCGCACCGTCGAGTTGCCGCTCTGGCTGTTGGTCCTGATCCTGCTCTTTGCGGCGGTCACATTCGCGTCGCATTTCCTGTTCCCCTCGGTCCGATGGTTCTTCCGGCGTCGGATGGAAAGGGCGGTCGCCCGATTGAACGAGCGGCTCACGGTGCCGATCCAGCCCTTCAAGCTGGCACGCCGCTACGACATGATCCAGCGCCTGCTTTACGATCCCAAGATCTCAGAGGCGATCGCCGAGCACGCCAAAAGCGAAGGCGTGCCCGAAAGCGTCGCGTTCCAGCAGGCCGGCCGTTACGCGCGCGAGATCGTGCCGTCGTTCAGCGCCTCCGCCTATTTCGGCTTCGCGATCAGGCTGGCGCGCTGGCTGAGCCGGGCCCTTTACCGCGTGCATCTCGACGACAGCAACGATTCGGCGGTGGCCGCCATCAACAGCGAGGCAACGATCATCTTCGTGATGAACCACCGCTCGAACATGGATTACGTGCTGGTGACGTATCTCGTCGCCGAACGCTCGGCGCTGTCCTACGCGGTGGGCGAATGGGCGCGGGTCTGGCCGCTCAGCCGTCTGATCCGGGCGATGGGGGCGTTTTTCATTCGTCGGAAATCGCGCAACACGCTCTACCGCCGGGTTCTGGCACGCTATGTGCAGATGGCGACGGCCGGTGGCGTGACCCAGGCGATCTTTCCCGAGGGCGGGCTGAGCCTTGACGGCTCGGTGGGGCCGGCGAAGCTGGGGCTTCTGTCCTACATCGTCGGCGATTTCGATCCGGCCGGCGGGCGTGACGTGATCTTCGTGCCGGTCGCGCTGAACTACGACCGGGTGCTCGAAGACCGGGTGCTGGTCGAGGCCGCCAAGATGGAAAAGCCGAAGTTCCGCGCCTCGGTGCCGGTGGCGATCCGGTTTGCCGTTCGCTACGCGTTCCGCCGGATCACCGGCAGCGCCGTGCGGTTCGGTCATGCCGGTGTCGGCTTTGGCGAACCGCTGTCGCTGCGGGATTTCGTCATGTCGCATCCGGGCGAGGCGATCACCGGGGTCGGCGAGGCGCTGCGCGAGCGGATCAAGGCGGTCATCCCGGTGTTGCCGGTGCCGCTTACCGCCTGGCTGATGCGCGGATCCGAAGGTCCCATGGACCGCGCCGCGCTGGTGCAGGCGGCCGAGCCGTATCTGACGCGCATCCCCGCGCCGCACCCGGACGCGGAAGGCATGATCGACGAGGCGTTGGCGCATCTGTTGTCCCGGCGTATCCTGGTCGAGGGGCCCGATGGCATTCGCATCGATCCCGGCCACGTTGATCTGGTGGACTACTATGCAAACTCGGTGGCGCACCGGCTTTAAGGCCCGTCGCGCATTCCCCGCCGCGGAATTCCGCGATCCGAGACATAAAATTACAAAAATACCGGAATGGGCGTTGCATAATTACGCGGGCTTTCCTATTCCCGGGGAAACGCCGATTCTGCGGCGCGGCATGAACTCGAGATGGAGGCATCGATGGCGCTCGACACCAACCCCGCGATTGCAAGTTACGAGGCGCCGGAAAAGGATCTCTACGAGATCGGGGAAATGCCCCCGATGGGCTACGTGCCGCCGAAGATGTACGCCTGGGCGATCCGCCGCGAGCGCCACGGCGAGCCGGACAAGGCGTTCCAGGTCGAGGTGGTGGACACGCCGAAACTCGACAGCCACGAGGTGCTGGTCCTGGTGATGGCGGCCGGCGTCAATTACAACGGCGTCTGGGCCGGGCTGGGCATCCCGATCAGCCCCTTCGACGTCCACAAGGCCGAATACCACATCGCCGGGTCGGACGCCTCGGGCATCGTCTGGGCGGTGGGCGACAAGGTGAAGCGCTGGAAGGTCGGCGACGAGGTGGTGATCCACTGCAACCAGGACGACGGCGACGACGAGGAGTGCAACGGCGGCGACCCGATGTTCTCGCCGTCCCAGCGAATCTGGGGCTACGAGACGCCGGACGGATCCTTTGCGCAGTTCACCAACGTGCAGTCGCAGCAGCTGATGCCGCGTCCCAAGCATCTGACCTGGGAGGAAAGCGCCTGCTACACGCTGACGCTGGCCACCGCCTACCGGATGCTGTTCGGCCATCACCCGCACGAACTGAAACCCGGGCAGAACGTGCTGGTCTGGGGTGCCTCGGGCGGTCTGGGCAGCTATGCCATCCAGCTGATCAACACCGCCGGCGCCAATGCGATCGGGGTGATCAGCGACGAGGACAAGCGCCAGTTCGTCATGGATCTGGGTGCAAAGGGCGTGATCAACCGCAAGGATTTCAGCTGCTGGGG
>JAHELH010000019.1:15377-17918 GCA_024644285.1 Paracoccaceae bacterium
GCTGAGGACAGTCTGGCGGGGTCGGCGGCACGATTTCGCTCGCATTTTAGCGACCCCGCCAAAAATCAAAGACTTGTTAACCAAAGGCTCCCCATTTTTGGGGAGTGTCTATCCGTGAATGTCCATGGGTATCATGCACATGCTATAGTTGTCTTAATGATCCGTTAACCTTTCCTGAGGAGAGTGTGCCATGGCGAATGACTGGATACTCGACGTGCTCGCGGACTTGAAAACCTACGCCAAGAAGAACGGGTTGCCCGCATTGGCCGATCAGCTGGACGAAACCCTGCTG
Organism: Paracoccaceae bacterium; assembly: GCA_024644285.1. Lineage (GTDB taxonomy): Bacteria > Pseudomonadota > Alphaproteobacteria > Rhodobacterales > Rhodobacteraceae > JAHELH01. Next base: position 15,670 of record JAHELH010000019.1, read on the forward strand.
ATCGCCGCCACCGAGATCGCGTCGGCCGAGGGGAAGGCGCCGCAAGCGGCGATGCAGAATGCAGGGACGGCTGGATACGTTTATTGAGGACATGCAGGCAACATCCACACTGGATGAATTGCAGGGACAAATCGTGGCGCTGAGGGATGTTCTGGAGGTCGAACATCTCGTCTACCACTCCGTCAACAGCACGGGTCAGCAATACGCCGCGCTGACCTATTCGCTCGACTGGGTCGACCGCTATCTGGAACAGGACTATGCCCGGGTCGATCCGGTGGTGCAGGGGTGCTATCGCCGGTTCCACCCGGTCGACTGGCGGCTCCTCGACTGGTCGGGCAAACAGGTCCGCGATTTCATGGGCGAGGCGCAGGAAGCCGGGGTCGGGCAGCAGGGCTTCTCGGTGCCGATTCGCGGCCCCTCGGGGCAATTCGCCCTGTTCACGGTCAGCGACCGGCGCAGCGACGAGGCGTGGGAGAAATACACCGAAACCCATGTGCGGGACCTGATTCTCGCGGCCCATTTCGTCAACCAGAAGGCGCTGGAGATCGAGCGGGGGTCGGACAAGACAGACTTCCAGAAACTCAGCCCGCGCGAGGTCGACGCGCTGACCCTGCTGGCGATGGGCTACAGCCGCGGCCAGGCGGCGGAAAGCCTTTCGATTTCGGAACATACGCTGCGCGTCTACATCGAGAGCGCCCGCTTCAAGCTGGGCGCGACGAACACGACCCACGCGGTCGCACGCGGCCTGACACTGGGGCTTCTGGTGGTCTGACTGCGCGGCAAGTCCGCCCCGTGGCAGGGCGCGCCGGGAGGTCCGACATCGGGGAAATCCCGGCCCCGCAAAGCGCGAATATTAACGGAACGCACGCCCGCTTAGGATTTGGTTAGCGACGGTATTCGACCTTTGCCCCACGTGAAAAACGAAGGGGCCGACGAATGCTGCGTTATCTCTATGCCGACGAGTTGGACGAGTTCCCGAAACTGCGCGACACCATGTTCGCCGACCGCGCCGCCCAGTTCCGCGACCGCCTGGCCTGGGAGGTCGAGGTCGACGCCGCCGGACACGAGCGCGACAGCTACGACGCGATGAACCCGCTCTACGTGATCTGGCAGCAGGCCTGCGGTCGCCACGGCGGATCGATGCGGTTCCTGCCGACCACTGGCGAGACGATGGTGAACGACCATTTCACCCATCTGACCGGCGGCGTGGAAATCCGCCATCCCCTGATCTGGGAATGCACGCGGTTCTGCCTTGCCGGCGGGGCCGACCCGCAAGTTTCCGCCGCGCTGATGCTGGGCGGCCTGGAGGTCGGCCTGGGCAACCACCTGACCGATGCGGTGGGGGTCTTCGACGCGCGCATGATGCGCGTCTACCGGCGCCTGGGCTGGCAGCCGACCCTGCTGGGGGCCGCCGGCCGCGGCCGCGACGCCGTCAGCGTCGGCCTCTGGGCCTTCGAAGCGTCCCTGCGCCCGGGCCTGCTGCGCCGCGCCGGCCTGTCCGCGGAACTGAGCCGTCTGTGGTACGACCGCGCGTTCAACGCCCGTCCGGTGCTGGCCGAGACCGGGTGACCGGCGCGCAGACCAGGATTTGCCGGGTTCTAAAGGCGGCGGGCCGCGGGTAGGCTCGCCGTCATGAACGCCCCCGCGCTGCAGTTTTCCGAGGACCAGGCAGAGGCCTATGACCGCGTGACAGAGGTCCTGCGCGGGGCTGGCGTCGACCTGGACGAGGGGCTTCTGACGCCAATGGCGGAAGATCGCACCTCGGTCATGGCGGTCGTCGGCAAGGCCGGCTCGGGCAAGACGATGCTTCTGGCGCGGCTCTACGAAGCCCTGGCCGAAGCGGGCGTCGAGATCGTGTCGGGAGACTATGAATCGCGGCGGCTCAAGGACAAGCGCAGCTTGGCGATCCTCGCGCCGACCAACAAGGCCGCGAGCGTGCTGCGCATGTCCGGCGTGCCGGCGACCACGATCCACCGTATCCTCTATACCCCGGTCTACGATCCCGAATACGAGAAGATCGCCGAATGGCTGGCGGGCAACGGGCCGCGCCCAAAGGTCGAGGGGCTGACCGACACGGCGCTCGACCGGGCGCATGCCTTCTTCCAGTCGAACCGCTCGATCCCCGGCGCGCTGGCGGCGGCCGGGCTGCGCGGGTCCGACTTCATCACCGGCTGGAAACGGCGTGACCAACCGCTCGATATCGGCTTCGTCGACGAAAGCTCGATGCTCGACGAAAAGCAGTACGACGA
>JAHELH010000225.1 GCA_024644285.1 Paracoccaceae bacterium
TGCACCTCGGCCACCGTGGGCGGGCCGAAGCGGCGATAGCCGTCGGCCTCGGCGGCGCGGACATCGCGGTAGCGTTCGAGCGAGGCGCGCAGGGTGCGGGCGATGGCCTGCGCCCTGGCCCGGTCGCCGGGATCGGCGGGCCGTGTGGGCGACAACAGGATGTGCGGGTTGTGGCCGGTATGGCCGACCATGTCGCCGAGCGTGTGCCGCGCGGGATCGGCCAGGGCCGGCTGGATCAACGGAACCGTCAGGAACAGGAACGCCAACAGGGCGCGCATCGCGATCTCCTTCGCATTGCCTTGCCGGGTTGATACGCGCGAGCGAGGGATTTCCGTCGCGGCAGATCGTGCGGGGCTAGCCCCAGGCGTAGTTGAAGCTGACGCTGACACGGTCGCCCTCGGACATGTTCATCGGCACCTCGTGCCGCAGCCACGATTCCCACATCAGCACGTCGCCGACTGCCGGCGCGACATAGACGAATTGCCGCAACTCCTCGCGAGCGTCCTTCAGACGCGACGGGGCGGCCATCATCATCGCCAGGCGCGGGTCTTCGAATTTGATGGCGGAGGCGCCCTCGGGCATCGCGACGTAAGTGGTGCCGGAGATTACCGAATGCGGATGGATGTGGGCGGTGTGGATGCCGCCTTCGGGCAGGATGTTGATCCAGAGGCTGTCGAGCTTGAGTTTCCGGTCGCCGAGGTCGAAAGCGAGATCCTTCGCGAAGGCGGCGACGTGCTTGTCGAGCACTTTCACCAGGTCCTTGAAGATCGGGAACCGCCACGGCAGGTCGGTCAGCGAGGCGTAGGAGGTGTAGCCGGGAAAGGCGTTGTCCTCGCACCAGTCCTGCCCCGCCTCGTCGTCCTCGGCGATGGTCAGGCAGGAGGCCTCGAGCTCGGCCGCATCGACGCCGGGCGCGAAGTCGGACAGGCGGGCGTGGTAGAGGCGGGTTGCGAAGAGCGAGCGGATGTCGGGCATGCCGCGTCATAACCCGGAACGGCGCATGACGACAGTGCGGTATAGAGAATTCGCCAAGGGAAGTCGCGGGCCGGCACCCGGTGCGCGTTGCCCGCATTTCAATTCCGGTGAATTGCGGTACTCTGGGGCTGAATTTGCGACAAACCCCTTTGAGAAGGAGACCATTCGATGCGCGCCCTATGCCTTGCCCTGACGCTGGCCCTTGTCCTGCCCAACCCTGCCCTCGCCTGGGGCCCGACCGGCCACCGGATCACCGCCAAGATCGGCGAGGACAACATGGACCCCGCCGCGCGAGAGGCGATGCAGGCGGTCACCGGCGCGCGCAGCCTGGCGCTGCTGGCGACCTGGCCGGATTTCATCCGTTCGTTTCCAGAATACGACTGTCTCAAGCCGATGCATTTCCTGACGGTCGAGGACGGCCAACCCGTTGAAGAGGCGTTGCAGGAAACCCCCTTCGTCGGCGGCAAGTGCAAGAAGGAGGACCTGCAGCGGCTTGGCATCCCGATGAACGTGGTTGGCGCAATCGACTTCTTCACGGCGGTTCTGAAGGGCGACAATGCCAAGACCCAGGCTTTCGCCGAACTGTTGTCGCTCGGCGGGGCCGAACCGCTGCACGGCTCGATCGAACTGACCGCGCTGGCGCTTCTGGTGCATTTCGCCGGCGACGTGCACCAGCCGCTGCATGTGGGCCGCGGGGCGGACCGGGGCGGCAATTCGGTCATGGTGGACTGGTTCGGCAAGCTGGAGAACCTGCACATGGTGTGGGACGAGTTGCTGATCGAGCGCAAGCTGCTGAGCTACACCGAGTTCGCCGACTTCCTGGAGCAAGATTTCGCGGACCGGCCGGCGGTGGAATACGGCGGCGGGCCGGTGGCCTGGGCGGAGGAATCCGTGGTGCATCGCGCGGCAGCCTACGAATTCGGCAGCCGGCCGGGGCAGAACCTGCCGGAACTGAGCTATGAATATGCAGACGGGGTGGACGCGCTGCTGAACCAGCGGCTCTACGAGGGGGGCAGGCGGCTGGCGGAGCACCTGGACCGGATATACGGGCCGTAGCCGCGGCACGGGCGTGCGGCCCGAGACCGATTGCGGCGTCAGGCTGCTGCGCGACGATCTCTGTCTGGAAGGTGCGGACCGCATTGCAGCCTGTCCGGCGGGGTTGGTATCGGCGACGCCGCCAATGGATGATCCGCGGGGGCGCACCCCCGAAGTTCCCGGCGCGCGTCTGGGGCCGCGGGCCGGAGCGATCTGAACCGTCCCTGCACCCGTATTGTCTTGGGGTGGTCTGAGGGACCGGAACCATGGATACGGCCGGTGTCTGCCGGCGCGGAAGCTTCGGGCGGGGGTTATACGTGGCTGCGGTTAGGGATCGGTTAAGCGACCGCACGGTGGGGCGGGAGTACAAAGCGCGGGCCGTCGATCCAGGCAGTCCCGCGAAACGAAAAGACCCCCGCCCGGGGCGGGGGCCTTCCAATTTCACCGGGTGACGGCCGGCAAGTTCCCTTCAGGAAATTGCTGCACCGCACGCCGCGAAACGCAGTTTCGCGGGTTACCAGTCTTCCCTGTGCACGATCCGGGTCTTGATCGGCAGCTTCATCGCCGCAAGGCGCAGGGCCTCGCGGGCAGTACCGTCGTCGACGCCGTCGATCTCGAACATCACCCGGCCCGGCTTGACCTTGGCGGCCCAGTAATCGACCGAGCCCTTGCCCTTGCCCATCCGCACTTCGGTGGGCTTGGAGGTCACTGGCACATCCGGGAAGATCCGGATCCAGACCCGGCCCTGACGCTTCATGTGGCGCGTCATTGCCCGGCGGGCGGCCTCGATCTGGCGCGCGGTCACGCGCTCGGGCTGGATCGCCTTCAGTCCGTAAGTGCCGAAGTTCAGGTCCGAGCCGCCCTTGGCCTCGCCCTTGATGCGGCCCTTGAACTGCTTGCGGAACTTGGTGCGCTTGGGTTGCAGCATCTTCCGTCCTCCTTAGCGGCGGCCGCCGGCGCCGCGCGGGGCCGGGCCGTCTTGCAGTTCCTGGGCCCGGCGGTCGCGGGCGCCGGGATCATGCTCCATGATCTCGCCCTTGAAGATCCAGACCTTGATGCCGATGATCCCGTAGGCGGTCTTGGCCTCGACGGTCGCATAGTCGATATCGGCGCGCAGCGTGTGCAGCGGCACACGGCCCTCGCGGTACCATTCGGTCCGCGCGATCTCGGCGCCGCCAAGGCGGCCCGCGACGTTGACGCGGATGCCAAGCGCGCCCATCCGCATCGAGTTCTGCACCGACCGCTTCATCGCGCGGCGAAAGCTGACCCGGCGTTCAAGCTGCTGCGCGATGCTCTCGGCCACCAGCGCGGCGTCGAGCTCGGGCTTGCGCACCTCGACGATGTTGAGGTGCAGTTCGCTGTCGGTCATCGCGGCGAGCTTCTTGCGCAGTCCCTCGATATCGGCGCCCTTCTTGCCGATGATCACGCCGGGGCGCGCGGTGTGGATCGTCACGCGGCACTTGCGATGCGGACGCTCGATGATGATCTTGCTGACACCGGCCTGCTTGCACTCTTCCTTGATGAACTCGCGCATCTTCACGTCCTCGACGAGAAGATTTCCGAAATCCTTGGTGTCGGCGTACCAGCGGCTGTCCCAGGTGCGGTTGACCTGCAGGCGCATGCCGATCGGATTGGTCTTGTTACCCATTAGGCTTGCTCCCCGGCGGTTTCTTCGACCTGGCGGACCAGGATGGTGAGTTCCGCGAACGGCTTCATGATCTTGCCGAACCGGCCACGGGCGCGCGGACGGCCGCGCTTCATGGTCAGGTTCTTGCCGACATAGGCCTCGGCGACGACCAGTTCGTCGACGTCGAGGTTGTGATTGTTCTCGGCATTCGCGATCGCCGACTGAAGGCACTTCTTCACGTCTTCCGAGATGCGCTTTTTCGAGAAGGTGAGGTCGCTGAGCGCGCGATCGACCTTCTTGCCGCGAATGAGTTGCGCGACGAGGTTCAGCTTTTGCGGCGAGGTGCGCAGCATGCGGACCTTGGCCATCGCTTCGTTGTCCGCCACGCGGCGCGGATTCTTTTCCTTGCCCATGGCTTACTTCCTCTTCGCTTTCTTGTCCGCCGCGTGCCCGTAATAGGTGCGCGTCGGGCTGTACTCGCCGAACTTCTGGCCGATCATGTCCTCGGTGACGTTGACCGGGATGTGCTTGCGACCGTTGTAGACGCCGAAGGTGAGACCGACGAATTGCGGCAGGATGGTGGAGCGGCGCGACCAGATCTTGATGACCTCGTTGCGGCCCGAATCGCGGGACTTTTCGGCCTTCTTGAGGACGTAGGCGTCGACAAAAGGCCCTTTCCAGACGGAGCGGCTCATCTTAGCGGCCCTTCTTCTTGGCGTGGCGCGAGCGGATGATCAGCTTCGACGATGCCTTGTTGCGGTTGCGGGTCTTGGCG
>JAHELH010000226.1 GCA_024644285.1 Paracoccaceae bacterium
ATCGCAATCGCAAGCTCCGAGCTGCGTGAGGCCGCGATCATGGTGAGGGCCTGCAGGTCGGAAAGCCGGTCGACGAGGTCCGGGAGCAGCAACTTGCAGCCAGGAATTTCTGTGATCACGTTTGAGCCGCGTGCGTGGAGCCCCACCAGGGCGCGCCTTTTCGTCCGCCGCGCCGCCAGCGTGGCCCGGCGGCGCGATTGCGGCAGCGACGTGTGGATTTTTGTGATCACGGCCTCCAGTCCCTGCGCCGCGAGCGCCGTGCGAACCATGTCGGCCTTCCAGGCGGCGACGACGGCGTCCGAGGCATGTTGCACGGCGCAGCCGCCGCAACTGCGGAAATGCCGGCACGGCGCGGCGACCCGGTCGGATGACGGTACGATGATCTTCGGCCTCGGGATGCGACCCGCCACGATCTCGCCCTCCACCACCTCGCCGGGCAGCGACAGCGGCACATAGACCGGGCCGGGCGCGATGCCGTCGCCGTGGTGGCCCAGACGCTCGATTGTCAGGCTCACTCCGCCGCCTCGACCAGCCCGATGAAGCCGCCCGATTGCCGGTCCCAGTAGCGGGCATAGAGGCCGCGCTTTGCCAGCAACTCTGCATGGCTGCCCTGCTCGACAATTCGACCCTGATCCAGCACGACAATGCGATCCATCCGCGCGATAGTCGACAGCCGGTGCGCGATTGCCAACACCGTCTTGCCTTCCATCACCTCGTTCAGAGCCTCCTGGATTTCGGCCTCGACCTCGCTGTCGAGCGCACTGGTCGCCTCGTCCAGCACGAGGATCGGCGCATCCTTGAGAATGGCACGGGCCAGCGCGATGCGCTGACGCTGGCCGCCCGAGAGTTTCACGCCGCGCTCGCCCAGATGCGCGTCATAGCCGCGGCGGCCCTTGAAATCCTTCAGGTCGAGAATGAAGTCATGCGCCCGCGCCCGCTTTGCCGCAGAAACCACCTCGTCTTCACTGGCGTCGGGACGGCCGTATAGGATGTTGTCCCGCGCCGAGCGGTTGAACATCGCGGTCTCCTGGGTGACCATGCCGACCTGCCGGCGCAGGCTTTCCTGCGTGACCTCGCGCACGTCCAGTCCGCCGACCCGCACCGTGCCCTCCTCGGCATCGTAGAGCCGCAGCAGCAGCGCGACCAAGGTGGACTTGCCCGCGCCCGAGGCGCCGACAATGCCGAGCTTTTCGCCCTCGTGCACGGTCAGGCTGATGTCCTCGACCCCACCGGTGCGGCGGCCATAGGCAAAGCTGACGTGATTATACGTGATCACAGGCTTGCCCTCGAACTCTCCGGCGCCCTCGGCATCGGTCAATTCGTGCGGCGGTGTCAGGGTTTTCATCCCGTCCTCGACCTCGCCGATATGGGCGTAAATGCCCATCAGCGTGAAACTGACCCAACCGGTCATTTGCGAGATCCGCAGCGCCACCGCGCCGGTGGCGGCGATGTCGCCCGCCGTGGCGATACCGCCCGTCCAAAGCCACAGCGCCGCGCCCACCAGCAGCACCGGCAAAAGCCCGGCAAGGAACATCAGCCCAAGGCGAAACCCGGTCGACATGCGCCCGAAATCGAAGGCGGTGCGGCGATAGTCGCGCATCGCGCCCAGCGCCGCCTGATCCTCGTAATCCTGGTGGGCGAACAACTTGACGGTCTTGATGTTGGTCACCGTGTCGACGACCTGGCCCGTCACCATCGCGCGGGCCGAGGCGCGGCGGGCCGAACGGCTGCGGATGCGCGGCAAATAATAGCGGATCAGGGCGAGATAGGCACAGGTCCAGACCGCGAGAAGCACGGCCACCGTGGCGTCGATGGCGGCCAGCAGCAGGATCGAGCCGATCAGAGAGGCGAGGCCGAAAATGATCGAGTGGATCGTGTCGATGACGGTCTCGGTCAGGGCCCGCGCGGTCTGCATCTGCTTTTGCGCGATCCGCCCGGCGAAATCGTTGTCGAAGAAGGTCACCGAATGACCCAGGGTCCAGCGGTGCAGGCGCGACAGGACCAGGTTGTTGACGTTCGGCGTGACCGTCAGCGATTGCAGCGCGGCGGAAAAGCCGAACGAGACGGGACGCAGAACGATCAGAAACAGCGCGATACCGGTCAAGAGCACCCAGTTGTCCGCGAAGAAGGCCGCGGTGTCGCCGGCCAGGGCCCGGTCGATGACCACACCCAGCAGCATCGCGGTGAGCACCTCGAAGATGCCGACCGTGACCGAGACCAGCGCGGTCAGCGCCAGCACCGGCCAGGCGCCGTCCAGCGCCCAGCGGACAAAGGCCAGCAAGGTGCGCGGCGGCGGGCCCGCCGCGGGACGCTCCGGGTCGATCAGGGTTGAAAACCAGGCGGCGGCGCGTGCGATCATTCGGCGGCCTCCGTCCGGATGAACCCGCCGGATTGCCGGCTCCAGAAGCGCGCGTAAAGCCCGCCGCGCGCCAGCAACTTGGCGTGGTCGCCATCCTCGACGATGCGGCCATCGTCCAGAACCAGGATCCGGTCGAGGCGCGAAATAGTCGACAGCCGGTGCGCGATGGCGATCACCGTCTTGCCCTCCATCATGCTGTAAAGCGTCGACTGGATCGCCGCCTCGACCTCTGAGTCCAGCGCGCTGGTGGCCTCGTCCAGGACAAGGATCGGCGCGTTCTTCAGCATTACCCGGGCAAGCGCGATGCGCTGGCGCTGGCCGCCGCTGAGCTTGACGCCGCGCTCGCCGACCTGCGCCTCATAGCCCCCACGCCCGTCGGGGTCGCGCAGGGCGGTGATGAAGTCATGTGCCTCGGCCCGCCTCGCGGCCTCGATCATCTCGGCCTCGGTGGCGTCCGGGCGGCCGTAGAGAATGTTCTCGCGCACCGAGCGGTGCAAGAGCGAGCTGTCCTGCTGCACCATGCCGATGGCCCGCCTCAGGCTGTCCTGGGTGACGCGGCCGATATCCTGTCCATCGATCAGGATGCGGCCGCTTTCGGTGTCGTAGAACCGCAAAAGCAGCTTGACCAGGGTCGATTTCCCGGCACCGGAGCGGCCGACGAGGCCGACTTTCTCCCCCGGTTCGATCGTCAGCGAGACCCGGTCCAGCCCGCCCGAGCGGCGGCCGTAATGGTGCGAGACGTCCTGTATCTCGATGCGTCCGCGGGTCACGCGCAGCGGCTGCGCATCGGGCGCGTCGGTCAAGGCGATCGGATCGGCGATGGTCCGCATCCCCTCGGCCACCACCCCCAGCGAGCGGAAAAACGACGACAGCGCCCACATGATCCAGCCGGTCATGGCGTTCAGCCGCAGGGTCAGCGCCGCGGCGGCGGCGACCACGCCGACTGTGGCACTGCCGGAGGCCCAAAGTCCGATCGCCCAGCCGACCACGCCGACGATCAGCAGCCCGTTCAGCATCACCAGCGAATTGTCCATCACGGTGAAGATGCGCATCTCCTTCGAGAAGGTCTTGCGGGCGTTTTCGATCGCCTCGCGGGCATGGGCAACTTCGCGGTCGTGATGCGCGAACATCTTGACAGAGTGGATGTTGGTGTAGGCATCGACCACCTGGCCCGTCACCGCGCTGCGGGCGTCCGACGCGGCGGTCGAGGCGGGGCCGACGCGGATCAGCGTCCAGCGCGCCAGTAGGGCGTATAGCGCGAACCAGATCAGCAACGGCAGCGCCAACCTAGGATCAGCCTCCATCAGCAACAGCGTCGCGCCGACGAGATAGGCCGCGGAATAGGCGATGGCGTCGAAGATCTGAAATACCGCCTCGCCGGCGGCCGGCGGGGTCTGCATCACCCGGTTGGCAATCCGCCCGGCGAGATCGTTCTCGAACCAGCCGACCGATTGCCGCAACACCTGGCGATGCGCACGCCAGCGGTAGAGCGTGCCGTAATTGGGCAGGATGGCATTGTTGAGCAGCGCCACGCCCACGAGGTTCAGCGCCGGCCAGACGATCAGGATGAAGCCGGCGGCAAGCAGCAGTTCCGTGCCGTAAAGCTGCCAGACCCGGTCCGGTCCCGTGGCCGCCAGCATGTCGACGACGCGGCCCATGTAAAAGATCAGCCCGACCTCTAGCAGGGCGATCACCACCGACAGGAACGCCGCGACAGCAAAGACCCGCCGGAAGGGACGCGAATAGTCCAGCATGAACGCCGCCAGGTTGCGGGGCGGCGAGTCGGTTTCCGGATAATCGCTATACGGATCGACAAGATTCTCGAAGAAACGGAACAACGGGCGGGCTTTCGGGAATGTTTCTGCGCCAGATATAGTCCTTCGCCCGCGTCAGGGAAACCGGCGCAGCAACTCCTCGCGGGTGAGGGAGAAATCCGAAGCGATCCACGCGTCCTCGATCTTGCGCAGGCGTTGACCCAGGGCCGGGCCCTCGAGCGCTATATCGGCGGAGCCGACAGGAAAGCGCTGCGC
>JAHELH010000227.1 GCA_024644285.1 Paracoccaceae bacterium
CTTTCCCGGCTGGTGCTGCTGACCAATTCGCCCAAGCCCAACCCGGTCGGGCTGGAGGGTTATGGCCTGTCCATCGAGGGCACGCGGAAGATACCGAAGGACTGAGCGCCATGGCCAATGTCACCCACCACGTCCTGCCCGTCCCGGATTTCGACCGCCCGGTGAAGGTGCTGATCGTGGTCGCCCCCTATTACAGGGAGATCGCCGACCAGCTGGTCGCGGGCGCGCGCGCGGCGCTGGAGGCGGCCGGCGCGGAGCACGACATCGTCGAGGTGCCCGGCGCGCTGGAAGTGCCGCAGGCCATCGCGCTGGCGCACCGGCTGTCGAATTTCGACGGCTACGTGGCGCTGGGCTGCGTGATCCGCGGCGAGACCACGCATTACGAGACGGTCTGCAATGACAGCAGTCGCGGGCTGATGCTACTGGGCCTGCAGGGCGCCGCGGTGGGCAATGGCATCCTGACGGTGGAGACCCCTGACCAGGCCATGGTGCGGGCCGAGGCCAAGGGCCAGAACAAGGGCGGCGGCGCGGCGGAGGCGGCGCTGCACCTGATCGCGCTGGCGCGCAAATGGGGCCGGGCGACCAAGGGCGTGGGCTTCAAGCCGGCGGGCGAGAGCTATCAGATCGCGGGCGATCCCACGGCATGAACCGCCGCCAGATGAAGGCCGCCGCCCGGCTCTATGCCGTGCAGGCGCTGTTCCAGATGGAGGTCTCGGGCCAGACCGTCGAGGCGGTGCGCGCCGAGTTCGAGGATCACCGCTTCGGCGCGGTCTACGAGGAAGGCGAGATGGCCGAGGGCGATGTCGAGCTGTTCCGCGCGGTGCTGGACCGGGCGGTGAACCACCAGGGGCGGATCGACCAGATGACCGACCGGGCGCTGGTGGCGAAATGGCCGATCGCCCGCATCGATCCGACGCTGCGCGCGGTGTTCCGCGCCGCCGGCGCCGAACTGGTCGAGGGCGGCACGCCGCCCAAGGTGGTGATCAGCGAATACGTGGAGCTGGCCAAGGCGTTCTTCCCGGAAGGCCGCGAGGCGAAATTCGTCAACGCCGTGCTCGACCACATGGCGCGAGAGGCGAAACCCGAAGCCTTTTGAGGCGGCCGTTTTCAGATTGAGTGCCTTCGGCACGCGCCATTTGCCCGTACTCGCCTCCGGCTGCGTGCGGGCGGGAGGGAGCGCAGCCCCCGCCGCCTGCGGCGGCCCCCCCGAGGTATTTCCGGCCAGATGAAGGCGCCTATTCGGCGGGTTCCGTGACCAGCGCGTAGTCTTGCAGTTCTTCGGGGGTCAAAATGTAGATCTCGTCGGGCGGCGTGGCGAGGCTGTGCTGCATGAGGCGCAAATCGATCCCCATCTCGTCGAGATAGGCCACGACCTTGGCCTGGCCGCGCTGGATGTCCTCGACCGCGATGAAGGCGGGCAAGAGCTCGCTTTCGCCGAAATAGTGCTGGTGCACGCCGACATAGCCGTCATCGCCGACCCTGCGCGTCGTGCCGGCGGCCAGGATGTAGGGGCAGGCCGACAGGCAGACCGACCCGGCCGCGATCTCGGTTTCGGCCGCCGCGTGGCGCAGCGCGCGCCCGATCTCCAACGCGTCCGGCACCGACCCGCCGGTGGAATGCAGTCGCATTAGGCCCGGCAGGTCGCGGCCCGCCCGCCATTCGGCGAAGCGCGCGGCGTCGCCGGGGGCGATGACGCCGGTGAGATGCAGCGCGTCGCCGCGGATCTCGAACAGAAGCCGCGCCGGCATGTCGGCGCTGTCGGGCAGCGGCTGTCCGGGCGCGGCGGGCACTCGGCGCGGATCGTAGCGCCGGCGCTGGTCACCGGGCGCGACAGGCTTGGTCAGCTGCGGCGCCGGGGCGCTGAGCGAAAGGCGCGGCAGCACCGTCGCGATGTCGCGTCCGAAGAGGATCGCGGCGATGCCGATCTGGATGCCCAGGATCGCCTTGATCGCGCCCGCCGCGGTGATCCGGCCGCGCCGCCGCTCAGTCATCGCGCCCGGCGGTCTTCAGCGGCTGCACCCGGGCCGCCGGTTCGGGCGTCTCGGGTTGCGGCTCCGCCGTGCTGTCCTGCGGAATGCGCTGCAGCGCGCGCTCGACGTCGTGCACGGCGCCGAGGGCGGCACGGAATTCCGACAATGTCAGCGTGTCCTCGATACCGGCGCGGCCGCGCCCGGCGCGGATCGCGCTTTGGGTGATCGCCACGATGAGCACCAGCACCGCGGGCAACAGGTCGATGGCGATGGCCCCGGCCCAGGACGGCACGAAGTTGCCGGCATAGCGGATCACCGCGTCGGCCGTCGAGATCGGCGTGTAGGCGGTGTCCGGCGGCGACGGCATCGCGATGACCTCCTGCGCGGCCACGCGCAGCGTCTCGGCGCGCTGGCCGAGCACCTCCAGCACCGAGGCCACGGTGGCCTGCTGCTCGCCGCGCAGGGACGCGACCTCGGGCAGCACCACCGAGGCGGACAGGTCCTGCGCCGCGCGGGACACCAGCGGCGCCACGGATAGCTGCCGCAGCTGCGTGATGATGCCCGCGAGCCGCACCGCCTCTTCGCTGAACAGGACCGAGCGCGCCTCGACCGGGCCGGGCTCGACGGTGAGCGAGCGCATCCGGCTGAGGATCGCGTTGCCCTCGGCGAAGGCCGCCTCGATCCGCGGCGCCTGGCTGGCGATCTGCGACTCGAGTGCGCTTAGTTCCTCGGATTTCTGCCGCAGCAGCCGGAACACCGCGCCGCGTCCCGCCAGGCCCGACAGATCGCCGGTGGCCTCCTGCTCGCTGAGATCCTCGAAGCTCTGCCGCACCCGGGCGACGTCGCGCTCCAGCCCCTGCGCCGAGACCGCGATGCTGTGGGCGCGCTCCAGCGCCGCCTGGTAGTCCTGCACGGTGCGCGCCAGGTGCTGCTCCACCGCGGCCGCGCCCGCCAGCGCCGCGGCGTTCAGCCAGGACGACATCGCCACGATGGCCAGCGAGCCGACAATCATCGACACCACCAGGCCGATCCGGGCGCCGAGGCTGCGCATCGCCGGCAGGAGCCGCAGCAGGTAGGACCAGAACACGAAGATGCCGACCGAGACGGCGATGGAATAGGCCATCGCGGCGAAGAAGCTGAGCGCGCCGTTGTCGTCGAGAAGCGACGAGACGCCGAGATAGGTGTAGATGCCGGAGGCCACCGCCAGCACCGCCAGCGCGGCGGAGGTGAAGCCGTCGAGCCAGCCGAGATGCCCCTCAAGCTCCTGCGCATAGCGCAGCCCGTGCGCCTCGGCCGCGGTCAGCCCGGTATTGCCGTCGTCCATGTGCATCCCCCCGGTCCCGTTTCACCGTTGATAAAGATGAAATCGCGGGCGGAAAGGCAAGCTGCGGAAGTCTGGGCGGAAACCCGCCGGGGCGGCCGGGACGGATATCCCGGAATTCGACCGGCCGCTTCGTCGCGACCGCGCCCTGCCGCACGTTCCCATCAGAAAGCGCGCGGCAGGTTCAGTATCCGCGCCGGCGGCGCGGCCGGGGCGAGATCACGCGGCGCGGAGTCCGAGCGCCGTGCCGTTGATGCAGTGCAGGATTTCCTCCTTGACCTGAACCAGGTGGCCCAGGTGGCCGCCGCAACGGCGGCAATGCACTTCGAGGAATTCCTTCGGCTCGGGCAGCATGCCGTGGTAGTCGGTGACGTCGATCGCCGTCAGCACCGCGTTGGTATTGCTGTGGCGGAAGAAGACGAAGCCCATTTCCTGCGGCGAATACTGGTCGGACTCGTAGAGTTCCAGGTCGCAGCCCTTGCAGTGATAGGTGCCCGGGTCATTGTTGTTCCAGTAGGACGTCGTGAACGGAAACTCCGTCGAGCCCTCGCGCATGACCTTGTATTCATCCTTCGTCAGCATCTCGCGCCATTCCGCGTCGGTGTGGGTGACTTCGTAAGTGAAATCCGACATACCTTTCGCGCCCTTCGCGCAGGCCGCGGCGGGTATCGCGCCGGTTGCGGCGATGGTCGATCCCACCAGGAAGGCGCGGCGATTCAGATTGTTTCGGGGTTTCATTTTCCTCACTCCTGTTGCTCGGACCGGAACCCGGTTTGACACAGCGACAGAAATACAGGTCTGCTGCAGCAGGTCGGCCGATGGCCAATACTACCACGCCCCCGGAGCGCGGCTGTCCGTTAGGTGTCATCGTTCACGGAACGGTGACTGCGCGTGAGAAAAGCGGAGGAATGGCGGGACCGCCGCGACCGTGGAGGTATTTCATTCCCGAGAGCCTGCATACACAGGTGGGCGCCGGGTAACGAGGCCAGGGCCCCGACAGAGCCAGCTCCCTCGGAATTGATTAAGGCCACTGGAATTTGACCTCGTCACGGGAAGGGCAGACCGCCAA
>JAHELH010000228.1:0-2959 GCA_024644285.1 Paracoccaceae bacterium
CGGATCAGATCTGCAAGGCACGAGATCGCCAGGTGCGCGCCAGAGGAATGGCCCACGATCAGTACTTCGTCGACATCCTCGGTCAGCGCGGCGGCGATGATTTCGGTGAACTTGCCGATACGCTCTTCCAGCTCGGGCGGATTGGCGCCGCGCAACTGGGCGGAATAGGCGTAATCGTGCATCAGATAATAGGCGAAAAGCTTGCCGTCGCGCGCCTTGAACCAGCGCAGGACCACCACCATTCCGGCCAGAAACAATGGCCAATACAGGGCCCGGGACAACCCGCCCCAGAACAGGCTGTCGGCGTCCATGACGGTGCCGAACAGCCCGTGGACGCGCGCGGCGACCTGCAAGACCGCACTGCTGACCGCGGTGCCTAGCAAATAGCCAAAGAGCAGCGCCGCGAGCAGTTGCGCCAGCAGCATCGCGACCGGATAGAGCGCCGCGATCACCGGCCCCTTGCGCAGCCACATCAGCCGGCGCAGCGCGCCGCTGGAGATGTAGATCCAGGCGGTGCGCAGCAACTGCACATAGGTGCCGGGAATGCTCGTCGCCATCGAGTTGCGCACGATGTCGGACCAGACCAGCACCTCGATATCGGCCGATGCGCGGGATCCCTCGATGGTGGCGTCGACACGCCATCCATAGCGCTCGCCGGTTCCGGGGGTCTGCTCGATCTCGTAGCCGCTGATCGCCGCCTGCTCTGCGCTTTCCGTCCGGTAGAGCTCGCGGTAGCGGCGCGGGTGGATCGGGTCGTAGCCGGGGATGTAGAATACCCGGCGCCTGCGGACGGTCTTGCTGTGCTCGCTGGCCATTGGGGCCTCTTCTACGTTTTGCCGCGCAGCTTAGCGATCTTTGGGGCGAAAATAAGCCATATTGGTCGGCAGGCGCCTGGCGTCAGCCGAGCGTGGCCAGGGCCGGGAACCGCTCGAGCAGCCACCAGGAAAAGTCGGTGAACTGGCCGGTCAGCATCATCAGCCCGACGGTCCAGAGCAAAAGCCCCATGATCCGCTCGATCCGGTCCATGTGCCGCTTCATCCAGGCCATTATGCCGGTCAGGCGCGGAAAAAAGGCCGCCACCAGCAGAAACGGGATGCCGAGACCCATGGCATAGACGCCCAGCAGCACCGTGCCGCGGGTGAGCGATGCCTCGGAGGCGGCCAGCGACAGGATCGCGCCAAGCTGCGGCCCGATGCAGGGGGTCCAGCCAAAGGCGAAGGCGAGACCGAGGATGTATGCGCCGAAGGCCGAACCGCCCCGGTCGCCCGCGTCCATCCGCATTTCCCGGTCCATGAACCCGATGCGGTAGATCCCGAGGAAATGCGCGCCGAAAATCATTACAATAATCCCCGCCGCGATGACGAACCACTCCTGGTTCTGCAGGAAGAACGCGCCGAAGGCACTGGCCGTGAAGCCGAGGAACAGAAAGACGGTCGACAAGCCCAGCACGAAGAACAGCGCCGACAGCATCACCCGGCGCCGTGCTGACATCTCGCCGGTCATCTCGGTCATGGTTATGCCGCCCATATAGGCCAGGTATGGCGGCACGATGGGCAGGACGCAGGGGCTGAGAAATGACAGGAGGCCCGCCACAAGGGCGACGATCATGGCCGGGATCAGGGCCGCGTCGATGATTTCGATGCCGAACATGTCGCCTCTTCGTTTTCGCACCTTTATCCCGACTGTACGCGCGCGTCACCTCATGGCGTTTCACTTCGTTGTGGCGCGGCTGTAACAACACGATCCCGCGCGCTTGCGTGCGGTCCCGAATGCGCTAACGCTGCGGGCATGGAAATCGACGCCGAACTGGATACGAAGGGCCTTCTGTGTCCCCTGCCCGTGCTGAAGGCGCGCAAGCGGCTGCAGTCGATGGCGGCGGGCCAGGTGTTGCGGATCGAGGCCGACGACCCGGTCGCCGTGGTGGATTTCCCGCATTTCTGTGAAGAGGCCGGCCATGCGCTGGTCCGCACCATGAACGAGGGCGCGGCGCAAGTATACGTGATCCGCAAGGGCGGCTGAGCGGACAACTCCGCCACGCCGGCCGCGGGTCCGGCCTAGAACACCGACTTGCTGCGCAGCATATGGGCGACGGACTGCAGGATGATCCCGTTCGTGTTGATGTCCGAGTAGTTCTGCGTCGCCTTGTCGTTTCGCGTGTAGATGCTCGAGGCGAAGCCGATGGTCGTCTTGGCATTGGCGCGCACGTAATCCACCAACGTGTCGGAGAACGGATGCGGCACATGCGCCGCCCAGAGGAAGGCGGCCTTGGAACTGATGACGCGGGCGCTTTCCTGGAAGGCCTCGGTCTCGAATTTCGGCGCATCCCGCGTCGTGTCGATCGCCCAGGTCCGGTCCGGCGCATCGAATTTCAGACCCTGGTAGGTGAACCAGGGCGAGCGGTCGATGGGTCCCTCGGAGACGCAGACCAGCTGCCTTGTCTTGTCGAATTCACGAAGCTGCGCCCCGAAAAGGACGTCCGCGAGGTAGGCGCTTTCGCGGGACAGGCCGAAATCGAGTGCCTCCAGCAACAGCGGTTCGGCGCCGAGCGGGCCGATGGCGGCGGCGGCCTCCAGCAGACGGATGCGATCGTCGGCCTCGGCACGCGCGCCGAACACCTCGTAGGGCGAGTCGACGTCGAAGCCCCAGTTCCGGAAGGCGCGCGCGGCGTAGTGCGCGGAATGCGAGGTAAAGCTCGATTCCAGCCTTCCCTGCCGCACCGAATGGATCTGGCCATCGATGATGACCTCGTGGAAATCCCAGCTTTTCACCAGCTTTTCCGGCCGGTCGTCGCCGAACCGATGCCGGCTCAGGTTCCACAGGGCGGCCAAAAGACGGCCCGCGTCGCTGGCGTCGAAATTCCGGTTGCCGCTGCGCGAGCGATCGACCTTGACCCATTCGCTGGGCAGCGTCCGGCCCTGACTGGTGCGCCCGGCGATGTTGGCGAGGATCTTGTCGACGT
>JAHELH010000228.1:3059-4360 GCA_024644285.1 Paracoccaceae bacterium
GGCCTCCGGTCGTCCAGCGGCACCGGAGGCCGGTCGCAATCCAGCTCCACCAGCGTCACGGGATCGGATTTCCCGGGGCCCGGCGGCCGCTGTGACGGCGGTGCCTCGGTCTCGACCCAATACCCCTGGGTCGCGGCTTCGGGTGTCTCTATCGGCGCGGGGCCGATGCTGAACGGCATTCCCCGCGCTTCAAGTTCGCTTTGAAACGCCTCGAACCCGGGCAGCAGATCGGACTGGCCCGGCCCCGGCGCGAAGAGATGCAGGCCCACATTCCGCGAGAACGAGAAGAACCCGTCGCGCAGTTGCAGATCGCAGAGCCGCAGGTTGGTCGTCCATTGATCCGCCTCGTGCTGCAGGGCGACGTTTGCATAGACCCGGGCGGCCGCGGTGATCACCTGCTCGGTCTTGTTCGCGTTTTCCCTCACAGACAGCAAAATCACGTTCTGGAACTGGCGCGGCGCCGGCAGGCCAAGGCTCTCGACCGCGGCGAAAAGGTCGCCGCGCACACCGCCGAAGACGCGCAGGATGCCATTTCCCCAGGTCTCGGTCGACACCACCTCGGACCCCGTGGGAAGCACCAGGATATTGCGGATGCCAGCCGAGCGGGCGCCTTCGGGCGACAGCGGCCGAGCCGAGGGCTCGCAGGCGAGACTGAGCAGAATGGGCCCGGTATCGCGCAGGTCGCCATCCGAGACCAGCGCCTCGACCAATTCGGTCCGCGCCTCGTAGGCCTTGCGCGCGTGAAAGTGCGGGCTCTGACCGGCGAGGTCGGGCGCATGGGCGATCAACTCCAAGAGGCCGGGCGCCTGGTCCATGAAATCGCGCAGCATGACCGCAAGCGGGCTTTCCTGGCGCAGCACCGTGCCGTCGGCGGCCCGGGTGCGCACGATGCAGGAGACCGGCAGCCCCTTGGCGAGCATCCCGCCGAGCATGGCGCGCAGATGCATCATCGGCGTATTCGGATCGATATCGGTGATCACCGTCATGGTCGGCTTGCGCCGCGCATAGGCGTCCAGCCGCAAGGGCGCCCCCGCCAGCAGCCCGCCCGCCGCAACCGTCTTGAGGAATGCGCGCCGCTTCATCCTAGAACAGTCCGCGTCGGGCCACGAAGCCGACCCGGTCGGCCTTGTTCCAGGCCGCCAGCCGCCCGGTCAGCGCCCGCAGCATCGCACGGATGACGGTGAAGTAGAGGATCTGGCGATAGAAGAAGCGCTGGAAGGGGAACAGAAGCAGTAGCCGGAAGCGCTCTGTCCGGTCGATGGCGATGGCCGTGGCCGAGACCGCCAACTCCAGCACCGGTA
>JAHELH010000229.1 GCA_024644285.1 Paracoccaceae bacterium
CGCCTCTTCCTCGGGCGTCGCGTAATTGTCGATCCGGGTCCTGAGTTCGCGGTCGGCCCCCGCGCGCAGCAGAATGTCCATCGCCTTGCGGTCGTCGCGGACCGCCGCGTGGTGCAGCGCCGTCCAGTCATTGATGCCGCGCATGTTCGGATCAGCCCCCGCCCTCAGCAGCGCACGCAGGATGTCATGCTGTCGGGCCCGCGTACGGTCGAGCACGAGGTGCAGTGCCGGAAAGCCGTCGCCTTCATCGAGGTCCAGCGGCGCGCCCTGGCCGATCAGCCACAGGGCGGCGTCGGCATCGCCGAAATACACCGCATCGCGCAGCCAGCCGCCGGGCCGCAGCGGCGGGCCGCCGGGCAGATCGGGGTATAACGCGTGCACCTCGCTTAGCACGTCGATCACGCCGTGGCGCAGCGCCTCGTCGACAAGGGCATGGATGTCGTCGGGAACGCCGGACAAGGTCGCGCTCAGGCGGCCGCCACGGCCTGCGAGGCGATGGCCCGGATCCGCTCGACCATCGAGCGCAGGCCGTTCGACCGTTGCGACGACAGGTGATCGTGCAGCCCCAGCCGCGCCAGCTCGCCGCCGGCATCGACCCGCAGCACCTCGTCCAGCGTCAGCCCGGAATAAAGCGCGTGCAATATGGCAATCAGGCCGCGCACGATCATCGCGTCGCTGTCGCCCTGAAAGTCGAACCGCGCCGAGCCGCCCTGCCCCTCGATGCGCGGCACCAGCCAGACCTGGCTGGCGCAGCCCTGCACCTTGGTGGCCGGCACCCGGAACGCGTCGTCCAGCGGGTCCATGGCGCGGCCCAGCTCGATGACATGGCGGTACCGGTCCTCCCAGTCGTCGAGGAACTCGAAGGTCTCCGCGATGTCTTCGAAGGCGTCCGTGGCCATGGCTCCGATCCTTGCGCTTGCATCTCACCTAAGACTGCCACGCGCCAACGTCCAGTCCCCGCCGGATGCTTTGACTTTTCATGGGGCCCGGTTTCCGCTAACCAGTTGCCAACAAGATCGCGAGGGACGGCATGACAGGCAAGTTACTCATCACGCTGGTGGTGCTGGCCACGCTCGCCGGTTGCGCGCGGGTCTCGGAATCCCGCTTCAACCCCTTCAACTGGTTCGGCCGCAGCGAGCGGGTGCGCACAGTGGCCGTCGATCCCGGCACCGGCGTGCCGCAGCTCAACCTCGTGGCCCAGATCACCCAGCTTCGGGTCGAAAAAGCTCCTGGAGGCGCCATTGTCCGCGCCACCGGCCTGCCGCCGCGCCAGGGCTACTGGGACGGAGAGCTCGTGCTGCTCGGCGCCGAGGACGGCGTCCTCAGCTACCAGTTCGCGATCAAGCCGCCGCCGGGCCAGACCCGCGTCAGCACGCCGCAATCGCGCGAGGTGGTGATCGGGATGTTTCTGTCGAACCAGAACCTGGAAGGCGT
The DNA here is from genome assembly GCA_024644285.1 of Paracoccaceae bacterium. Taxonomy (GTDB): domain Bacteria; phylum Pseudomonadota; class Alphaproteobacteria; order Rhodobacterales; family Rhodobacteraceae; genus JAHELH01. The sequence goes on from JAHELH010000229.1 coordinate 1,435, forward strand.
GCGGCAAATCCGCGTCAGCGCCGCGCAGAACGCGCTGGCCGTGCGGCGCTAAAGCTCGATCACGTCGACCTTTTCGCCGCGCACCGCCAGCCCTACCTGCCCCTCGCAGAGCCGCAGCGCATCCTCGCCGAACACGTCCCGCCGCCAGCCGCGCAGGGCCAGCCCGTCGCGCTGCCCGGCGGCGATGGCGTCGAGGTCCGAAGCCGTGGCGATCAGCTTCTGCGCCACCCCGGCCCTGTCGGCCTTGGCTTTCAGCAGCACCCGCAGCAAATCCGCCAGCGCCGGGTTGACCTGGATGCCGTCGCGGCGGTTCTCGACCTTGGGAAAATCCTCGGGCTTGACCGCCAGGCCGCGCGCGACGGCGTCGAGGATGCCCTTGGCGATATCGCCGCGCCGCGCCTCGCGCAGCAGCAGCCGCGAACGCGACAGATCGGACTCGGTCTTGGGCTTGGTCGAGGCCAGTTCCAGCAGCGCGTCGTCCTTGAACACCCGGCTGCGCGGCACGTTGCGCGACTGCGCATGTTCCTCGCGGAACTTCGCCAATTCGCGGGCAATCGCCAGGAAGCGGCCGGAATTGGTGCGCGTCTTCAGCCGCATCCAGGCCTCGTCGGGAACGATTCTATAGGTCTCGGGCGCGGTCAGGATTTGAATTTCCTCTTCCAACCACTTGATACGCCCTGATTTTTTCAGCTCGGCAGAGAGGAATTCATAGATGACGCGCAAATGCGTCACATCGGCCAGCGCATAGGCCTTCTGCGCGTCGGTCAGGGGCCGCCGCGACCAGTCGGTAAAGCGCGAGGTCTTGTCCACCGGCTGGCGCGCGATCTTGCGCACCAGCGTCTCGTAGCCCGCCTGCTCGCCAAAGCCGCAGACCATGGCGGCGACCTGAGTATCGAACAGCGGATCCGGGATCACGCCGCCCTCGATATAGAAGATCTCCAGGTCCTGACGCGCGGCGTGGAACACCTTGACCACGCTCTTGTCGCGCAGAAGGTCGTAAAGCGGGTCCAGCGACAGCCCGTTGGACAAGGGGTCGACCAGAACCGCGTCGTCCCCGCCGTCGCCGGCATAGGCCATCTGCACCAGGCACAGCTTGGAGTAATAGGTACGCTCGCGCAGGAATTCGGTGTCGATGGTCACATAGGGATGCCGGGCGGCGCGTTCGCAAAACTCGGCCAGGTCTTCCGTCGTGGTGATCGTGATCATGCGGCTCTTCTTGTTGCTCGGCCCCTGCCCTGACCCACGGGTTTAGGCAAGTACGCGGCAAAAGAAAACCCTCAGACCAGGTCGATCCGCGTCCTTTCGCCGGCGGCGAAGCGGCGCAGCACGGCGGGGTAAAGCCGGTGCTCCTGCGCCAGCACGCGGGCCGCCAGGCTCTCGGCATCGTCGCCGGGCAGGACCGGAACCCGCGCCTGCCCCAGGATCGGCCCGTCATCCAGATCCGCGGTCACTTCGTGCACCGTGCAGCCATGCTCGGCATCGCCCGCCGCCAGCGCGCGGGCATGGGTGTTCAGCCCGCGGTATTTCGGCAATAGCGAGGGGTGGATGTTCAGCATGCGCCCCTTGTAGCGCGCGATGAAATCCGGCGTCAGGATGCGCATGAAGCCGGCCAGGCACAGGATGTCGGGCTGCACTGCCTCCAGCCTTTCCACCAGTCGCGCCTCGAAGGCCGCGCGGTCCTTGCCGAAGGGCCGGTGATCGACGGCGGCGGCGGCCACGCCCATCGCTTCGGCCCGGCCCAGCCCGCCCGCCTCGGGGTCGTTCGACAGCACCAGCACCGGCCGCGCGGGATGGTCGCCGGTCATGCTTTCGACCAGCCGCACCATGTTCGAACCGCCGCCAGAGATCAGGATCGCGACGCGTCGCGTCACAGAAGCGCGCCTCGATAGCTTTGGCCGCCCGCGCCCACCACGCCGATCCGGTGAACGGTCTCTCCCTCCGCGCGCAGCACGTCGGACAGGGCATCGGCCCGCGCGGCATCGACCGCCAGCACCATGCCGATGCCCGCGTTGAACGTCTTCAGCAGCTCCGCCTGGTCCAGCCCGCCGGTCTCGGCCAGCCAGCGAAAGACCCCCGGCAGGCTCCACCCGCCAAGGTCGATGTCGGCGCCCAGCCCCTCCGGCAGCACGCGCGGCAGGTTCTCGGTCAGCCCGCCGCCGGTGATATGCGCCAGCGCATGCACGCCGCCCGCGCGGATCGCCGCCAGCGCGGGCCTGACGTATAACCGGGTGGGCGCCAGCAGCGCCGCGCCCAGCGTGCCTTCACCCCAGGGGCAATCGGCATCCCAGCCCAGGCCCGACACCTCGACGATCCGGCGCACCAGGGAATAGCCGTTGGAATGCACCCCGTCCGAGGTCAGCCCCAGCAGCACGTCGCCCTCGGCCACGCCCGCGGGCAGCGCCGTGCCGCGCTCCATCGCGCCCACCGCGAATCCCGCCAGGTCGAAATCCTGGCCCTCGTACATCCCCGGCATCTCGGCGGTCTCGCCGCCGATCAGCGCGCAGCCCGCCAGTTCGCAGCCTCTGGCAATGCCGCCGATCACCGACGCGGCGGCATCGACGTCCAGCCTGCCGGTGGCGAAGTAATCCAGAAAGAACAACGGCTCGGCGCCCTGGCACACGAGGTCGTTCACGCACATCGCCACCAGGTCGATGCCGACGCTGTCCACGTGGCCGGTGTCGATGGCAATGCGCAGCTTGGTGCCGACACCGTCGGTGGCGGCGACCAGCACCGGGTCGGCGTAGCCTGCGGCCTTCAGATCGAACAGCGCGCCGAAGCCGCCGAGACCGGACATCACGCCGGGGCGCGCGGTCTTCCTGGCGGCGGGCTTGATCCGCTCGACCAGCGCGTTGCCGGCGTCGATATCGACGCCGGCCTGGGCGTAGGTGATCCCGTTCCCGCTCATGTC
>JAHELH010000020.1 GCA_024644285.1 Paracoccaceae bacterium
CGCAGGCCATCGATTTCAGGCACGTCCGCATCGCTTTCACCTGGTCCGGCGACGGATCGGCGAAGTAATTGCCGTGGCAGGCGTCGACCTCGATCCGGTAGCCGTCTGCCGTCCGTTCCAGGAAGGTCAGCACCGGCACGTCGGGCGGAAACACCGGACACCACGAACCGAGGCAGGTCTCGGTCACCGCGACATCCGCGTGCAGCGCGCCGCCGGGGCCGGTGGCGGTCACGTAGCGGCCTTCGAACCGGGCGGTGAAGCGGCGATCGGGACCGTTCACGCTTTGCGCCTCGCGCCGCTGCCTGAACCCGGTGAAGGTGCCGAGCACCGGAACGTAGATTTCCCGCGCCGCTTGCGCGGCGGTGAAGGCGCGTTCGACGGTGGGCGGCAGGCAGGTCAGCGCCGCGCCGGGCGTGGCGGCGAGACACAGGGCGAAGGCCAGGTTCGCGGCGCGCCAGGTCACTGCAGATGCTCCGCGAAATCCGCCATCACGCGGGCGTAGACGTCGCGCTTGAACGGCACGATACGGTCGAGAAGCGCCTGCGGCGCCAGCCAGGTCCATTCGGAAAACTCCGGGTGCGGGACGTCGATGCGGATATCGGTGTCTTTTCCGTGAAAGCGCACCAGGTACCAGAGCTGTTTCTGCCCGCGATAGCGGCCCTTCCAGACCCGCGGCACGAGATGGGGCGGCAGATCGTATCTGATCCAGTCCGGCGAGCGCGCGACGACCGTGACCAGGGCGGCGGGCACACCGGTTTCCTCGAGCAGCTCGCGCAGGGCGGCGTCCTGCGGGTCTTCGCCGGGGTCGATGCCGCCCTGGGGCATCTGCCAGGCGCCCGGCGTGTCGATGCGCTGGCCCGCGAACAGGCGGTTCTCGGCATTCGCCAGCGCGACGCCGACGCAGGGCCGGTAGGGCAGTGCGGCGATCTGGTCGGGCGTCACCGGCCGCCCCGGGTCATCCGCCGCTCAGTCCGCCGCATTGCCCAGCGCCGTCAGCCCCCGCAGGAGGTCGACCGCGTAGGCCAGCTGGTAGTCGTCCTCGCGCAGCTTGGCAGCCTCCTCGGCGGCGGCGCGTTCCGCCTCGATCTGCCGGCGCTCGTCCTCGGAGACGCTGTCGTTGTCGAGGCTGCCGCGCAGGTCGGCCTCGGAGCGCAGCGGGCGCGCGACGCCGGATTCCTCCTCTTCCTCGGGGTCCGGGCGGCGCGGCGGCTGCTCGACGATGATGTCGGGGGCGACGCCGAGCGCCTGGATCGAGCGGCCGGAGGGCGTGTAGTAGCGCGCGGTGGTCAGGCGCATGGCGCCGTCGCCCCGCAGCGGCATCACGGTCTGCACCGAGCCCTTGCCGAAGCTCTTGGTGCCGACGATGATCGCGCGGTGATGGTCCTGCAGCGCGCCGGCGACGATTTCAGAAGCCGAGGCCGAGCCGCCGTTGATCAGGACGACGATCGGCTTGCCCTGGGACAAATCGCCCTGGGTGGCGTTGTAGCGTTCGCCGTCCTGCGGGTCGCGGCCGCGGGTCGAGACGATCTCGCCGGCGTCGAGGAAGGCGTCGGCGACCTTGATCGCCTGGGTCAGGAGGCCGCCGGGATTGTTGCGCAGATCGAGCACGATGCCGTTGACGTTCTCCATGCCGCCCAGCGCCTCGATCTCTTCCTTCAGGCCCTCTTGGAGGTTGGGGAAGGTCTGGTCGTTGAAGGTGGTGACGCGCAGGACGACGGTCTTGCCTTGGGTGCGGGTGCGCACGGCGGTCAGCTTGATGGTGTCGCGGATGATCGAGACGTCGAAGGGTTCGTCCACGCCGTCGCGCACCACGGTGATGATGATCTCGGAGCCGACCGGCCCGCGCATCATCTCGACCGCCTCGTCGAGGTTCAGGCCGAGGACCGATTCGCCGTCGACATGGGTGATGAAGTCGCCGGCCTCGATCCCGGCGGCGGCGGCGGGGGTGTCGTCGATGGGCGAGACCACCTTGACGAAGCCTTCTTCCTGGGTGACCTCGATGCCGAGGCCGCCGAACTCGCCGCGGGTCTGCACCCGCATGTCGGAGGCGTCCTTGGGCGAGAGGTAGCTCGAATGCGGGTCGAGCGAGGTCAGCATGCCGTTGATCGCGGCCTCGATCAGGTCGGCCTCGTCGACCTCTTCCACGTATTGCGCGCGGATCCGCTCGAAGATGTCGCCGAAGAGGTCGAGCTGTTCGTAGACGCTTGTCTTGCGGTCGGTTTCCTGCGCCAGCAGGGGGCCGGCGATCTGGGTGGTGGCCACGGCGCCGACCAGGATCCCGGCCACGGCCGCCATCACGAATTTCTTCATCGCTTCCTCTTCCTCATTCCAGGGCGAACCACGTCACCGGATCCACCGGCTGTCCGTCCTGCCTCAATTCCATATAGAGCGTTTCCGAGCGCTCTGCGCTAGCCCGATCCGCGCCTTGCGTCAAAAACGCCGCGTCCGGCGGCACGGACCCGCCCATCAGGCCCACCGGCGATCCGGCGGGCAGGACCTCGCCGGGGCCACCATAAACCTGTTCGAGCCCGGCCAGAACCAGCAGATGCCGGTCATCGGGCTCCAGAACGATCACATTTCCGTAGTCCAGGAGCGGGCCGGCATAGCGGATCGTGGCGGCCAGCGGCGTGGTGACCAGCGCGCGGGGAGCGGCGGCGACGATCAGGCCGGGGCGGACGACGCCGGCGGCGTCTGCCTCGCCGGGGCGGCGCAGCACCGCGCCGGCGACCGGCAGCGGCAGATCGAATGGCTCGACGAAGTCGGGCGCGGCGGCGCCGGCGCGTTCGAGCCCGGCAAGGCCGCTGGCGAAGCCTTCCAGCGTCTCGGCACCCTCGATCAGCCGGGTCAGCGCCGCGCCGTCGGCAAGGAAGCGCTGCGGCAGGTCGGTGCGATTCGAGATCGCCTGGCTGAGCGCGGTGCGGGCCTGCTGGACGCCCGCGAGGCCCTCGCGCAGCGTATCGGCGGCGCTGGTCTGCAGGGCGCGCAACAGGGTCAGTTCCTCGAGCTCGGCCTTCAGCGTGTCGACCTCGGCCTGCAGGGCGGGGGTCAGCGCCGCCAGCATCATGCCGGCGCGCGCGGTGCCCGCGGGCCCGGCCGGGTGCAGCAGCAGAAGCGGCGCGGGCGCGGCCTCGATGCTTTGCAGGACGCCCAGGAGGCGCGAGACGCGGTCGCGCTTGGCCTCGAAGGCGCGGGCCAGCGCGGCCTCGCGGATGGCGGCGCGGCGCAGGCTTTCGCGCATCGCCGAGAGGCCGTTTTCGTAGGCGCGGATAGTCTGGGTCAGGGCGGCGACGCGGTCCGAGGCGCTGTCGGCGGACTGCAGCGCGATCTGCGCGGCCTCAAGCTGACCGGCGGCGCGGCGCGCCACCGTGACGGGGCCGTCCTGGGCGGCGGCATCGCCGGCAAGGACGGCGCAGCTAAGCGCGAGGACGGCGAGCGGTTTCATGTCTGCAGCAGGCTTTTCCCGGTCATTTCGTCCGGCTGTTTCAGACCCATCAGGTCCAAGAGCGTCGGGGCAAGGTCGGCGAGGCGGCCGTCGCGCAAGCCGGCGCCGGCCGGGCCGCCATAGACGATCACCGGCACCAGGTTGGTGGTATGGGCGGTGTGCGGGCCGCCGGTTTCCGGGTCGACCATGGTTTCGCAATTGCCGTGGTCGGCGGTCACGATCATCGCGCCGCCGGCCTTGTCCAGCGCCTTCAGCACGCGGCCGAGGCCCTGGTCGACCGCCTCGCAGGCGGTCATCGCCGCCTGCAGGTCGCCGGTATGGCCGACCATGTCGGGATTGGCGTAGTTCACGATGATCAGGTCGTAGCCCTTTTCGATGGCGGCGACGAAGGCATCGGTTACCTCGGGCGCAGACATTTCGGGCTGCAGGTCGTAGGTCGCGACCTTGGGCGAGGGCGGCATGTGCCGGTCTTCGCCGTCATAGCTGACCTCCTGCCCGCCGTTGAGGAAGAAGGTGACGTGGGGATATTTCTCGGTCTCGGCGAGGCGGAACTGGGTCAGGCCGTGCTTCGAGACCCATTCGCCGATGGTGTTGACGATCTGGCGCTTGGGAAAGGCGGCTTTCATGTAGGCGTTGTGGGCATCGGAATATTCCACCATGCCCAGCATCGCCGACAGCTTTGGACGGTCCGCGACGTCGAAGCCGTCGAAATCGGGCGCGCCGATGGCGGCGAGGATCTCGCGCGCGCGGTCGGCGCGGAAGTTGATGAAGAAGACGCCGTCGCCGTCCTTGATGCCGTCGTGCCCGTCGAGCACGGTCGGGGCGATGAACTCGTCGTTCTCGCCCCTCTCGTAGGCCGCGGCGATGGCGGCGTCGGCGTCGGGGGCGGTTTCGCCCCTGGCCCGGACCATCGCGGCATAGGCCTTTTCCACCCGGTCCCAGCGATTGTCGCGGTCCATGGCGAAATAGCGGCCCGAGACGGACCGGATCTGCGTGTCGCTCGGCAGGTCGCCCGCGAATTTCAGGATTTGCTCGCGCGCCGATGTCGGCGGCACGTCGCGGCCGTCGGTGATGACGTGGATCGCCGTCTTCACGCCCAGATCCTCGAGCATCCTGGCCGCCGCCACGATGTGGTCCTGGTGCGCGTGCACCCCGCCGGGCGATGTCAGGCCCATCAGGTGCGCGGTGCCGTGCGCCGCCTTGACCTTTTGCGCGAAGGCGTTGATCGCCTCGTTGTCGAAGAAGCTGCCGTCCTCGATGGCGAGGTCGATCTGGCCCAGATCCATCGCCACCACCCGGCCCGCGCCGATATTGGTGTGTCCGACCTCGGAATTGCCCATCTGGCCGGTGGGCAGGCCGACATCGGGGCCGAAGGTCGTGAGAAACGCGTGCGGGCAGTCCCGCCAGAGCCGGTCGAAATTCGGCGTGTCGGCCAGAGCCGGGGCGTTCGCCTCGGTCTCCTCGCGATGGCCCCAGCCATCGAGGATGCACAGGACGACGGGTTTCGGTGCGGTCATTAGCCTGCCTCTGGCTTGGTTTTCCCGAGCTTCTACCCTGAAACGTCGGCAGAGTGAAATCGGATCGTGTGCGGCCGGGGGCCAAAATTCTTGGAAGAATTTTGCCAAGGCTTTTCCAAAAGCCTTGCCGGCCGGCCGCCGATGGGCGGCTCAGACCCGGTGATACGGCGCGCCGGCAAGGATCGACGCCGCGCGGTAGAGCTGTTCGGCCAGCATGACGCGGGCCAGCATGTGCGGCCAGACCATGGGCCCGAAGGACAGGGCGATGTCGGCTTCGGCGCGAAGCGCCGGGTCGATGCCGTCGGCGCCGCCGATGACGAAGGCCGTGTCCTGGGCGCCGTCGTCGCGCCAGCGCGCGAGTAGCCGGGCGAATTCAAGCGAGGACAGCGTCTTGCCGCCTTCGTCCAGCAAGGCCAGCCGTGCGCCCGCGGGAACCGCCTTGCGTAACAATTCCGCCTCGGCGGCCATGCCGCCGCCCTTGCGGTCTTCCACTTCGTGTTCGCTAGCGGGGCCCAGCCCCAAGGCGCGGCCCGTGCGGTCGAGCCGGGTGAGATAGTCGTCGACCAGCGCGCGTTCGGGTCCCGCCCTGAGGCGGCCCACGGCGCAGATATGCAGACGCATCAGTTCCGGGCGGCGGCGACGGCCTGCTCGGGGCTCATCCACATCTTTTCAAGCTGGTAGAAGGCGCGCACCTCGGGACGGAACACGTGGACGATCACGTCGCCGGTGTCGATCAGGACCCAGTCGCCCTGTTCCTTGCCCTCGACCTTGCTGAGACGGCCGAAATCCTGCTTCAGCCGGTCGGTCAGTTTCTCGGCGATCGACTGCACCTGCCGCGAGGAGCGCCCCGAGCAGATCACCATGTAATCCGCGATCTCCGATTTGCCGCGCAAATCGATGCGGACCACATCTTCGGCCTTGTCGTCGTCGAGTGAGGAAAGAATACGCTCAAGCAGTTCTTCGCTTGATGGTTGCTTGGACGTCAGGCTCATCGCCGCGTCCGGAACGGTCGTGTGCGGGACCGCTGCTGCACTGTGAGACAGGACATCGTCCTCCTTCGCTGCGCGCCGATCAGCCCCGGCGCCGGGCCTGGCCTAAAGGTAACACCGGCGGTGTGAAATCTCAATGACAGGGCCGCGCAAATTCCGGTGCGCGGCGTATATCCGCCCGGAAACGCTGTATTTCTGCGACATCACGGCGCGACGTCTAGCGTTCCGGCCGCTGCCGTCCGGTCCAGCGCCGCAGGCGCAGATCGGTCTCCGGCTGACCCAGCTGGCCGGTGATCGCCAGGCACCAGATCAGGATCGGGATCGCGATCACGCCGCCCAAGGGCCCCCAGAGCCAGAGCCAGAAGACCAGCGAAAGGAACACCAGAAGCGGGTTCACCGACATGTGGCGGCCGACCAGCATCGGCGTGACGAACTGGCCTTCGGTGATGTTCAGCGCCACGAACGCCGCCATCGGCGCCAGCACCTGCGGCCCGTCGAACACCACGATGCCGGCGACGAACAGGGTGAAGGCCACCACGGCCGGGCCGAGATAGAGGATGAAGTTCATCAGCGTCGCCACCACGCCCCAGAGAAGCGGCGCGGGCATGCCAATGAGGGCCATCGCCGCGGCGACGGCGGCGCCGAAGAAGATGTTGATCACCGAGATCGTCAGGAAATACCGCGACACCAGGCGGTCGGCTTCCTCCAGCCGCAGTTCCATGATGTCGTGCGAAGCGGTCAGCCGGTCGGTGATCCAGTCATAGATCTCCTCGCGGCTGAGGACGAAGAAGAACAGCGTGCCGACGAAGATCAGCAGCTGCGCGGCAAAGGCGGGCGCGGCGAACAGCGCGTCGGTCAGGGAGGGCACGCGCGTCGGCTCGGCCGCGTCGCCGTTGGGTTCGGATCCGATGGCCTTGGCGACCTCTTCGGAGGCGTCGCTGATGCCGCGCAGCACGCCCTGGAACTCGCGCACGCTGTCAAGGATCTCGCGCCAGATCTGCGGCGCCTGGACCAGCAATCGTGACACGATTGGGCCGATGAACAAGAGGATGCCCGCCAGCACCACCAGCGCGAAGACCATGACCGCCAGCGCGCCCACCACGCGCGGCGTGCCGATCCGGCTGAGCCAGGTCGAGATCGGCGACAGCACCACGCCCAGCACCAGCCCCAGCGCCAGCGGCGCGAAGATGTCGGCGGTGAGCCGCAGCGCCGTGAAAACGGCGATGAAGGCCAGGGTGACGAGCGCCCACCTGGCGCTGATTTCCAGTTGCATGTCGGTCCTCGCGGGACGCCCGCGCACCGGGCGCGGCGCAGTATAGACGGTTCAATGCGCCGGGGCGATGCTCCCGGTCTCAATAGTCGCGCTGAAAGAAGATCCCGATGCTGGTCTCGCCGTCGGAACTGACCGTCCCGGTCGCGGTGACGGTGCGCGAGATGTCGAGGTTGAGGTTGATCTCGGTGCTGTCGCTGCCGACGGTGACGTCGGTATAGACGTTGTCCGAGAGGTACTTGCCGGCGCGCAGGGCGGCATTGCCCTCGGTGTCCGTGGTCACGTCCAGATCGTCGAGGCCGAAGTTCTCGCGCAGGCTGCCGATGATGCCGCCGCCGCCGCGCCCGGCCAGGGTCGCCACCGCCGAAGCCAGTTGCGCGGCCTGCAGGGGCGAGATCTGCTGGACGCCGCGGCCGAACAGCAATTGCGCCAGGATCTCGTCCTCGGGCAGTTCGGGTTCCGAGGAGAAGGTGATCGTGGGATTGCTGGCTTCGCCCTCGATGGTGATGATCACGCGCACGTCTCCATCGGTCTCCGTCGAGGCGACCAGCAGGATGAACGGGGTGAAATTGCCCTGCAGCCGCGCCCGGCCCTGCTCCAGAACCAGCCGCTTGCCCAGGATATCGAGGCGGCCGCGCACCAGCTGGAACTGCCCCGAGGGAACCAGATCGGCGGTGGTGCCGGTCAGCTGCAGGCTGCCGCCCAGCTCGGCATCCAGTCCGCGGCCGCGGATGAAGATCTGGTTGGTGGCGACGATGCGCACGTCGACCGGATAACGCGGCCCTGTGCCGCGGCGGCTGCCGCTGTCGTCGCCGCGGTCCAGCAGGCCGGCGCGGTCGCGCGTGGCGCGCACGGCGGCGGGTTCGTTCAGGTGGGTGATCTCGGGGATCGGACCGGTTCCGCCGAGACCGGTCGACGGGATCTGGATCTCGGTCCGGTCGAGATTGAGCGTACCCGCCAGCGTCGCGCCGCCCGCCAGCGGGCCGGTGGCGGCCAGCTCTCCGTCCACGACGGTGCGGTAGAGGTTCGGGTCGGTAAAGACCACCTGCAGGAACCGCACGATCAGGTTGGCGTTGAAAGGCGCGCCTAGCTCCACGGGGCCGTCGACGGTGACCCGGCCACCGCTCTGCACTGCGACGCTGAGGGCGACGTTGGCGCGCTCGCCCTGCAGAACCACGTTGCCGCCGATATCGTTCAGCACGAGGCCCGGCCCGATGATCACGGCGCGCCCGCCGGAAACGGCGACCGTGCCGGACAGCGCGGCGAGCGAGGGCCGGCCGTCGAGGCGCAGGTTGAAGGTCAGGGTGCCGGTGACCGAGTTCGGAGTGATGAAGCGGTTGGCCAGCGCCAGCGGCGCCTGCCCGTCGATGCCGAGATTGGCCGTGCTGAAATCGGCGGCGACGGTGCCGTCGATGCTGGCGCCGCTGCCGGCGGGGCCCGTCGCGTCGAGATCGACCGTCCAGCTGTCGCCTTCCTGGCGCGCCGTGCCCGCCGCCTGAAGCGGGCCGTTGATGCCCGGCGCGAACAGGCCGAGATCGGCCAGGGCGACGTTGTAGCTCAGGCTGATGACCTCGCCGTCGGTCTCTCCGGTGACGGTTGCGTCGAGCTGCGGCGTATCGACCACAAGCCGCTCGACCACCACGGCGGTGCCCTTGCCCCTGACCGCGGCGCTGAAGGTCGAGGTGCCGGCCAGCAGCCGCTCGGCCTCGGGCTGGCCGATGCGCAGGTTGCTTGACGTGCCGTCGAGCGTCACGTCGTAGCTCAGATCGGCGGTATTCACCCGTCCGGCGACGGTCAGGTCGACTGCGCCGCCAATCGCGCGGCCCGCCACCTGGCTGTAGGGTTGCAGGTCGCCGACCGCCGCCGCAATCGTGCCGTCGAAGGCCGGCCGGCCGGAGAACGGATCGCTGAGGCTGCCCGCGACGGAAACGGTGGCGCTGCCGGGGCCGGAGGCGTCGAGATCGACCTGCCATTCGCCAGCCTCGCCCGCGGCGCTGACGGCCAGGGTCAGCGGGCCCGACATCTGCGGATAGACCAGCGAGGTATCGGCAAGCGACAGGTCGAGGTCGAGTTGCCCGTCCTGCCCCCGTGCCGTGCCGCTGCCCGCGGCCTGAAGCACCGGCGTCTGCAAAGCGAAGTTCCGGACGTCGATGGTGTCGGCGTCGCGGCTGGCGGACAGGTCAAGCGTCGCGGCGCCGCGCAGCAATGGATCGGCCTGCGGGACGCCGACGGCAAGGTCGCGGCTGCGAGCGGAGAGGTCGATGTCAAGGCGTTCGAGGCTGAGGCTGCCGCTGCCGGTCGCCTGTGCGGCGACCGCGCCGGCCAGGTCGCGGCCCGCGAGACGCGAATAGCGCGACAGGTCGCGGATATCCGCGCTGACGCGCCCGGCAAAGGCGGGATCGGTTTCGAGATCGGAAAATGTGCCATCCACCGAGACGACGGCGTCGCCGGGGCCCGTCGCCTGCATCACGACGCTCCAGCCGTCCTCGGCCTCGCTGGCCTTTCCGACCAGGCCAAGGCGGCCGGACAGTTGCGGCAGGACGAGGCCGACCTCTGCCAGTCGCGCATCGATGGTGAGCGCGCTGTCGCCGGGCGCGTAACGGCCCGAGGCGGTGCCGGTCACCTGCGGGCTTTCGATGGCGAGGCTGTCGACGGTGACCGTCGCGCCCTCTCGGCTGGCCTCGACGTCGAGCATGACCGCGCCCGCCAGCAGGGCGTCGGCCTGCGGTATGCCCACCGCAAGGTCGCGCGACTGCATCGACAGCGCGCCGTCGAAGCGCTCGCCGTTCAGGTGGGCGCTGCCCGAGAACCGCGCCGTCACGGCGCCCGCCAGGTCGCGCCCGGCAATCGCGGCATAGGCCGACAGGTCGCGGATGTCGGCACTGGCCCGCCCGTCAAAGGCGGGATCGGTATCCAGGCCGGTCACGGTGCCGTCGACCGAAGCCACGGCCGTGCCCGGCCCGCTGGCCCGGAGGTCCAGGTCCCAGCCGCCCTCGATTTCCTGCCCTTCGCCCTGCAGCGTGACGGCGCCCGACAGTTGCGGCAGGACAAGGCCTGCCTCGGCCAGGCGCGCGTCGATCTTGAACGCGCTGTCGCCAGGCTGGTATCGGCCCGAGGCAGTGCCGTCGATCTGCGGGCTGACGATGGCAAGGCTGTCGACTGTGAGCGCCGCGCCGGCGCGGTTTGCCGCCAGTTCGACCGTGGCCTGACCCACGAGCAGCGCGTCGGCCTGCGGGATGCCGACCTTCAGGTCGCGCGAGGTCATCGTCAGGTCGAGATCGAAGAGGCTGCCCGACAGCGCGCCGGTGCCGGAGAGCCGGGCGCTTACCGCGCCGCCGAGGTCGCGGCGCGCGATGTCCGAGTAATCCGCCAGCCGCCCGATATCGGCATTGACCTGACCGGTGAATACGGGGGCGGTCAGCAGGTCGCGGAACCGGCCGTCGACCAGGAGGCTGGCGCCGCCGGGACCGGTGGCCTGGGCGTCGACCTGCCAGATGGCATTCTCCATCTGCGCGGTCAGCGAGAACTCGAGAGGACCGGACAATTCCGGCACGACCTGCGCGATTTCGCGCAGCCGCGCCTCGGCCTGCAGGGTGCCGTTTTCGGCCCGGATCTCGCCCGAGGCGCGCGCCGAAACCTCGGGGCTTTGCACGGTGAAGCGACGGATCGTCAGGCCAGTCTCGTCGCGCATCGCGCTGAGTTCGACGCTGCTTTGTCCCGCCAGAAGCGGATCGGCCTGTGGGACCGAGACCTTCAGGTCCAGGCCGCGCGCCGTCGCTTCCACGTCGAAGGCGCCGCCGAGCAGGGCGCCCGACCCCGAGATCCGCGCCTCCAGCGAGCCGCCGAGGTCGCGCCCGGCCAGGCCCGAGAACGGCGCCAGCGCCTCGATGCTGGCGGCGGCGGTGCCGGTGACGGCGAGGTCGGCACCCTCGATGTCCAGCGTGCCCGAACCGGTGAGATCGAGGCCCGCGCCCGCCAGTTCCAGACCGACGATTCGGACCGGGGTTCCCTGCTGCCAGTCGATATCGGCACGGCCGGCGATCTCGGTGCCCAGGGCCTGCGTCAGTTCGGGCGTGCCGAGATCCAGGCCCTGGGCCCGGAAATCGAGGTCGGCGGTGACGCGGTTGCCGGTATCGGGGTCGGTGGCGATCTGGCCGCTGCCCGAGAGCGTGACATTGCTGGCCGCCAGCCCCTCGCTGTCCAGCCCGATCAGGTTGACCGTGGCGCCCCAGGCCTCGCCGCGCGCGGCGTCGAAGGAAATTTCCAGGTCGACGCGGGTGACCTCGATGGGATCGGCGCCCACCGGCAGCAGCACCGGCCCGCCCGCGGGATTGGCGATCTGTCCCGTCAGGGCGACGGTCTCCGGCAGGCCGTTCGCGCCGATGGCGACCTGGCCCTCCAGCGTGATGCTGTCGGCGGTCAGCGTCAGGCCTTCGAGGTTCAGCGCGCCGTCGGGCCGCCGCGCGCCGCGCACGTTCAGGCGGATGTCGTCGCCGAAGAAAGGGCGGTATTCGGGTGTGAAGACGGGGGCGAGATCGCCGCCGATATCGGCGGTGAAGCGGCGCAGTGGCGGGCCTTCGCCGCGCGGCTCGGCCATCAGGGTGATATCGCCCGCCAGCCGGGTGACGCCATCGGTGGCCAGATTGATGTCGGCGGTGAAGTCGTTGAGCGTGCCGGTGCCGTCGACCGACAGGTCCAGCGAGGGCAGACCGGGCAGATTGGCGAGATTTACGATGATACCGTCGGCTTCTTCCGAGACGGACAGGTCGAGCGCCAGATCCTGCGTCGCGTTCGAATAGGTGGCGTCCAGCGTGACCGATCCGCGCTGGCCGTCGATCCGCTCGATGGCGAGCTTGGCCTGGCCCTGGCCTTCGACCAGCGAGACCGTGCCGTTGAAACTGATGGTGGCGGCCTCGCCGAACAGCGGCTCGCCCAGTTCCGCCCGGCCGATGGCGAGGGTGCCGATCTCGATCGAGACCGGCAGGTCGGGCAGCGCGAAGCCGGGGGCGGCGGCGGTGGGAACCTCGACGGTGTCTTCGAACACCGGAAGGCGCGGGATGATCAGTTCATCCGCCGAAAGCGTGTTCACCTCTAGCCGGCCGCGCAAGAGCGCCGAGCGGTTCCAGTCCAGCACCGCCCCGCGCAGGGTCAGCCAGATGCCGTCCTTGTCGGCGATGGTCAGCTCTTCGATCGTGGCGCGAGAGGACAGGGCACCCTGGAAACCCTCGATTCGCACCTCGCGGCCGGCCGAGGACAGGTTGTCCTCGATCAGACCCTGAAGAAACCCGCGGTCATCGTCCTGCGCCGCCGCGGCGAAAGGCAGCCAGAGCAGGGAGAGGAGAAGCAGAAGCCGTGTCAAAACGCTTGTCCGATGCCGATATAGACCTGGATGTTCGTGCCCACGCCCGCGCCGGCGACCGGGGTGGCGACGTCCAGACGGATCGGGCCGATACCGGTGTCGTAGCGCAGGCCCAGCCCGGCGCCCGCATGGCTGCCGCCGGTATCGTCGGGAAAGCTGTTGGCGCCGACATAGCCATAATCGAGGAAGCCCACGACGCCGATTTTCTCGCCCAGCTTGGCGCGCGCCTCGAGCGACAGCACCGCCAGCGACGCGCCGCCGCTGCGTTGCGGCCCCGGCAGGGTGATGCCGAGCGACTGGTAGCTGTGGCCGCGCACCGTGCCGCCGCCGCCGGAATAGAACCGGTAATCGGGCGGCACGCCGGTCAGCGACGCGCCGACAATGGAACCGATCTGCACCCGGCCGGCCAGAACGATGCGCTCGCCCAGGGCCCGGTAGGCGCGTGCGTCGCCGGTGATCCGCGCGCCGCTCGCGGTGTCGCTCAGACCAAGGAACGGCTCGATTCCAGCGTTGACGAAAAAGCCCTCTGTCGCGTCGAGCGGGTCGTCGCGGGTGTCCCAGGTCGCCTCGATGGGCAGTGAGAGCAGCATGTACTCGGTCTGCACCCCGAGCGAGTCGGTCACGTCGCTGTAGCGGAACCGGATGCCGGCCTCGGCGCTGAGCTCGTCGGAAAAGGTCTTGGTGAAGCCAAAGCCGAACTGCACGGTCTTGGTCAGGAAGTCCGGCTCTTCCTTCCGCTCGGCCAGACCGTCGATGTAGAGGTCGGTGGTGGGCGTGAAGGTGCCGGGCCGGGTCAGGCGCGCGCCGACGCTGTAATCGATGCCGCCGGTACTGTCGCCGAGCCCGCTGATTTCCGCGTCGAAGCGCAGCCGCTCGGCCCCGCCCAGAAGGTTGCGGTGCAGCCAGAAGGCCGAAAGCGTGGCGCCGTCGGTCGTGGAATACTCGACGCCGTAGCCCAGGCGGCGGCGCTTCTCCTCGATCAGCACCACCTCGAAGTCGAGCGTCCGGTCCGGGTTCAGGGTCTCGCCCTCGGTCATCGCGACCGAACGGAACGTGCCGGTCCGGCGCAACCGCTTCGCGGCGGCGGTGGCCTCGGCGGGGTCGAATTGCCTGCCCTCGGGAAAGCCGGCGATGTCGCGGATGCGCTCGGTGCTGACCCGCTCGTTTCCGCGCACGACGAAACGCCCGAAGGTCACCACCGGGCCAGGCGCGATGCCCAGTTCGGCATTCAGCCGGTTCTGCCGGTGCTCTGCCACGATCGATTGCTGGGCGACGCTGGCCCGGGCATGTCCGACCCCGCGCCAGCCGTCGACGGCGGCCTCGGCCGCGTCGCGGATGATGCGGGTTCCGGCGGGCCGACCGGGGGCGTAACCCGGCGGGATCTTGGTGCCGGGGGCGAGCGGCCCGACCCGGGCGCGGCCGAAGACGAAGCGGTTGCCGGGCTGCACCGTCACGGTGAGCGAGTTGATCGCGGCGGGCGGGAAGAGCGGCGGGATCTGCGCCGCCTCACGCCCGTCGACCCGGATCGAGACCACGCCGCCGAAATAGCCGGCTTCGTACAGCACGCCGACCATCCGGCCATAATCGGCGCGGGCGGCGGCGAGAAGTTCCTGCGGATTGGTGTTGCCCGCGTCGATCGCCTCTTGCACCAGCGAGGCGGCCTGCAGTTTGTTGCGGAAGGAATTGTCGACGCCCGGCGTGACGAAGGCGTATTCCGAAAGCGCAAGGGCCGGAAGGCTGCACAAGAGCGACAACCCGGCCGATAACAGTAACGATTTCAAAGATGTCGGCGTTCGCATCGGCCCCAAGACTGCTCGGCTTTTTCGGTCACAGTTTCAGACGCCGCCGCATTAGGCCAGAGATATAGCCGAAAGCATACGTATTTCACGGGGAATTGTGGCAAAACCCGCAAAATTCCGCCGTACCGAAAAACCGTGTCGCCGTCGCCTCAGTCCAGCGCCCTGGTCGCCAGTTCGGACCCCTCCAGCACCTTGACCTCACGCTGCGGGAACGGGATCGAAATTCCGTTTTCCTTGAACGCATCCCACAATGCCAGGTAGACGTTGCCGCGAATGTTGGTCAGCCCTTCGGTCGGGTCGCGGATCCAGAACCGCAGGATGTAGTCGACGGAACTGTCGCCGAAGCCGACGATGTGGCAGACCGGCGCCTTGAAGCTAAGCACCCGGTTGACCGAGGACGCGGCCTCGATGGCCAGCTTGCGCACCACGTGCGGGTCGTCGCCATAGGCGGTGCCGAAATAGATGTCGAGCCGGACATATTCGTTGGAATGCGACCAGTTGACCACCTGGCCGGTGATCAGGTCCTCGTTCGGGATCAGGTATTCCTTGCCGTCCCGCGTGGTGATCGACACGTAGCGCGCGGTCAGCGCGTTGATCCAGCCGAAGGTTTCGCCGATCGAGATCACGTCGCCCGGCTTGATCGACTTGTCGAGCAGGATGATGACGCCCGAGACCAGGTTCGAGATCACCTTTTGCAGGCCAAAGCCGATGCCGACGCCGATGGCGCCCGACAGCACGGCGAGGCCGGTCAGGTCGAAGCCCACCGCCTTGAGCCCGATGAAGAAGGCCGCGCCGAACAGCACGATCTGCAGCATCTTGATCGCCAGCACCTGCATCGACGGCGACATGTGCTCGGCCCGGCGAATCCGGCCCGAGGCAGTGCCGGCGATGATCCGGGCCACGGTGAACAGCAGCCCGGTAACCACCAGCGCCTTCAGGATCGCCAGCAGCGACAGCCGGAAATCGCCGAAGCTGATCGCCAGCCCGTCGAGCAGCTTGGTGGTCTCGTCGATCAGGCCGATGTAGTACAGCGTGACATAGATCCAGAGAGCCCAGGTCACGATCCGCCTGAGCGCCGGGTTGTGGACGAAGCGCGCCGCGAGGCTGACGAGAAGCAGCGCCAGCGAGATCGTCGCGAACAGCTCCAGCAGGTAGCTGCGTGACGGGAAGGTGGTGATCGCCTGCATGGTCCAGGTGGCGGCCCAGGCCAGAAGGGTGAAGAAGATCAGGCGCAGCCGCTTCTGGATGATCAGCAGGACCCGCAGCCGCCATTTCGGCCAGCCCTCGAGCGTGCGCATCCAGTCCAGCATCCGGTTGCCGGCCCAGTGCCGCAACACCGTGGCCACGACGAAGACGCCGACCAGAATGCCGATCTGATAGAGCCGCGACGGCAACAGCAGGTTGCGCGCCTGGACCAGCAGCGTGCTGTACAGACCCTCGAGCTGCTCCAGAAATGCCTGCAGTTCGGTTTCCAAGATGCGCCTCCCCCTGCGCGAAGCTTAGCGTCGCGCCCGGCGCGGGCAAGCGTAACCGTGATCTTGCCGCGCCCGGCGGCCATGCGTAAGAGGCGAGGCATGTGGGAATATGTCGTCATCATCGCCGCGGGCATCGGCGCGGGCTTCGTCAACGCCATCGCGGGGGGCGGCACGTTCCTGTCGTTCCCGGCGCTGGTCTGGATCGGCGTGCCGCCGATCGCGGCCAACGCGACCAGCACGCTGGCGGTGCTGCCGGGGTATTTCTCGGCCGCTGTGGGCTTTCGCGAGGAGCTGCGCGAGTTCAACCGGGCCGATCTGGGTCGCGCAGTGCTTGTGTCACTAGCTGGCGGATTGCTGGGTGGCATCCTGCTTTTGGTGTCGAACGACCGGTTCTTCGATATCGTCGTGCCCTTCCTGCTGCTGATCGCGACTCTGGTCTTCACCTTCCAGGCGCGGCTGCTGCGCAGCATCCGTCGCGGCGACTGGGAGGCCAACCCGTTCGGTGTGGCCGGGCTGTTCGCGGTGTCGGTCTATGGCGGCTATTTCAACGGCGGGCTCGGGATCATCATGCTGGCGCTGTTCTCTTACTGGGGGCTGGCCAACCTTGCGGCGATGAACGGGCTGAAGAGCCTGTTGTCGGTGGTGATCTCTGCGATCTCGGCGACCGCCTTCGCGGTGGCCGGGCTGATCTGGTGGACCGAGATGTTCATCATGGGCGGGTCGGCCATCGTCGGCGCCTATGCCGGCGCGCGGCTGTCACGGATATTGCCAACGCCGGTGGTGCGCGCCGCGATCTCGACCATCGGCTTCGGTCTGACGGTGATCTTCTTCCTGCGCATTTGATCGCCACGGTCTTGCGAGCCTTCCCGGTGCGCGGTATCTGACGCGCATGACTCAGGTCTTCGACATCGACGATCACGCGCGCCTGCCGTGGCGGTTCTTCGGCGCGGCGCGGACGGTGCTGGCGCATCTGTGACGGGCAGGGCGTGGCACCACGCAGCCTATCGACCATCGACCTGACGTTGCTATCATTGCGGGAGACGCGACATGACCGCCCCGAAAACGCTCTATGACAAGATCTGGGACGCCCATCTGGTCCACGAGGCCGAGGACGGCACCTGCCTGCTGTATATCGACCGGCACCTGGTGCACGAGGTGACCAGCCCGCAGGCCTTCGAGGGGCTGCGCATGGCCGGCCGCAAGGTGCGCGCGCCGGAAAAGACCATCGCCGTGCCCGACCACAACGTGCCGACGACCGCCGGGCGTGACGACCCCAAGAACATGACCGAGGACAGCGCCATCCAGGTGGCGGCGCTGGACCGCAACGCCAAGGAATTCGGCATCCACTATTACCCGGTCTCGGACGTCCGCCAGGGGATCGTGCACATCATCGGCCCCGAGCAGGGCTGGACCCAGCCCGGCATGACCATCGTCTGCGGCGATTCGCATACCGCGACGCACGGCGCCTTTGGCGCGCTGGCGCACGGCATCGGCACGTCGGAGGTCGAGCATGTTCTGGCGACCCAGACGCTGATCCAGCGCAAGGCCAAGAACATGAA
>JAHELH010000230.1 GCA_024644285.1 Paracoccaceae bacterium
TCGCGGGTATGGGGGATGATGTTGACCCCGAAGTCCGCGCCTTCGACCTCGTTCACCGTCAGCGACGTCCCGTTCAGCGCCACCGATCCCTTCGGCGCGATGAACCGGCCCAGATCGCCCGGCGCGCGGAGCGTCACCCGGGCGCTGCCGCCCTCCTCCCGCAGCGCCGTGATCACGGCCACCCCGTCGACATGGCCCGACACGATATGCCCGCCCAGTTCGTCCCCCACGCGCAATGCCCGCTCCAGGTTGATCCGGCGGCCCGGCACCCAGGCCTCGCGACCCATACTGCTCCTCGACACCGTCTCGGCCGAGACCTGCACCTCGAACCAGCCGCGCGGGCTCTCGCCCAGCGCCACCACCGTCAGGCAGACCCCGTCGCAGGCGATCGAAGCGCCGATATCGATGCCAGAGACGTCATAGGAGGTGGCGATCCGGGCCCGCAGGTCGCCCTCCTGCCGGACGACGAGAACTTCGCCGATATCGGTGATGATGCCGGTGAACATGCGCCGGGCCTCCGTTAACACGCGGCGAATCCCTAGCGGCGCGGCGGCCCGAGGGCAAGGCGCACGGCCGCCACCGCATCTCCGCCGCCGGGCCACACCTTCGCCGCAAAACCCGGACATTTTGCCACCAACGCTTGCAATTCAACACAATGGCAAGAATTGATCGCCAAAACGGCTGCAACCGACGAGGTGGACGCACAGGCATGGTTACGGGCGCAGACCGCCGCTTTCTGTTCCTGCAGGGACCGCACGGGCCGTTCTTCAAGCGGCTCGCCCGAATGTTGCGGGCCGCGGGGGCAGAGGTCTGGCGCGTCGGCTTCAATGCCGGCGACGCGGCCTTCTGGCCGGACCGGGGCAGCTACATCGCCTACCAGGACCCGCCCTGCGCCTGGCCGGACCGGTTCCGCGACATCGTGGCCGAAAAGGGCATCACCGACATCGTGCTCTACGGCGACACCCGCCGCATCCACGCCGACGCCGTCGACGTGGCGCGCGACCTGGGCCTGACCGTTCACGTGCTCGAGGAGGGTTATCTGCGGCCCTACTGGATCACCTATGAGCGCGACGGATCGAACGGCAATTCGGCGCTGATGGACCTGTCGATTCCCCAGATGCGACAAATGCTCGCCGATGCCGAACTGGACATCCCCGAGGCCCCGGCGCATTGGGGCGACATGCGCCACCACGTCTTCTACGGTGCGGTCTATCACGGCTTTCTGCTGCTGGCGAACCGGGCCTACCGCAATTTCCGCCCGCACCGCGCCCAGTCGGTGATGGAGGAGTTCCGGCTCTACCTGAAGCGTCTGCTGCTGATGCCGTTCCTCTGGGCCGACCGGGTGGTCGCCACGCAGCGCATCAAGCATGGCGGCTTTCCCTATCACCTGGCGCTCTTGCAGCTGGAGCATGACAGCAGCTTCCAGTCGCATTCGCCCTTCGCCACCATGACCGAGTTCCTCGAAGTGGTGATCGACGGCTTCGCCCGCGGCGCGCCCACGCATCACCACCTGGTGTTCAAGGCGCATCCGCTGGAGGATGGCCGCGCGCCTTTGCGACGCGAGATCAAGCGGTTGGCGGCCGAACACGATGCCGGCGACCGGGTGCATTACGTGCGCGGCGGCAAGCTGGCGCAACTGCTCGACCACGCGCGCAGCGCGGTGACAGTCAACTCGACGGCGGCGCAGCAGGCGCTGTGGCGCGGCTTGCCGCTGAAGGCGTTCGGTCAGGCGGTCTATGCCAAGCCGGAATTCGTCTCGACCCAACCGCTGACGGATTTCTTCGCCCGGCCGGCGCGCCCGGATGCCCGCGCATATCGCGACTATCGCCACTTTCTGCTGGAAACCAGCCAGATCGCCGGCGGCTTCTACTCGGCGCGCGGACGCCGGCAGCTTCTGCGCCAGATCGTCGACATGATGCTGGCGCCAGAGGATCCCTACGACGCTTTCGCCAAGGGGACAGCGGCTCCACGGCAACAGTTGCGCGTCGTGAAATAGCCTCCTGTGGAAAAGTCTTGTGGCTTTTCCGCACGCATTTCGGTAGGTTACTGAAAAAACTTGAGGCAGAAAATCAGGTCGAGGAGACCGGGCAGTGAAAATCAGTGCTTCGCGTTGGGCGAAAACCGTCGCCCTGTTGACGCTCGTGGGCGTTGTGTCGGCATGCGGTCTGCCGCGCAGCGGACCCAACAAGCGAGAGATCTTTTCCGGCTCGGTGCAGAAGGAAGGCGACGCGTTCATCGTAAGCGTGAACGACCACGTCACCCGCGCCACCGGCGTCGTGCCCGCGCTCGGCTTCGGCCGCGCCTTCATCAATGCCGGGGTCGTCGGCTCTGACGTGATCCGGCCCGGGGACGTCCTGGGCCTGACGATCTATGAGAACGTCGACGACGGTCTTCTGGCCGGGACCGGCGTCAATTCGTCGACGCTGGAAGAGGTGCAGGTCGACGGGGCCGGCTTTATCTTCGTGCCCTATGCAGGCCGCATCCGGGCCGCAGGGAACACGCCCGAGGCGATCCGGCGCCTGATCACCGACAAGCTGGAACAGCAGACGCCCGATCCGCAGGTACTGGTGCGCCGCGTGGCGGGTGACGGCGCAACGGTTTCGATCACCGGCGCCGTGGGCCAGCAGGGCGTCTTTGCCATCGAGCGCCCGACGCGCACCCTGACCGCGATGCTGGCGCGTGCGGGCGGCGTGGCGGTCGAGCCCGAGATCGCGTTGATCCGGGTGATCCGCGGCAAGCATACCGGGCGGATCTGGTTCGAGGATCTCTACGACAACCCGGACTTCGACATTGCGCTGCGCGGCGGCGACCGCATCCTGGTGGAGGGCGACACGCGGTCCTTCACGGCGTTGGGCGCGACCGGCGCGCAGAACCGGGTGCGGTTTGATTCGCAGACGCTGTCGGCGGTCGAGGCCATCGCCCAGGTGGGCGGGCTGTCGACCCAGACGGCCGACCCCACCGGCGTCTTCATCTTCCGCAACGAGCCGGAAGAGATCGCCCAGCAGGTGCTGGGCCGCACCGACCTGGTCGGGGCGCAGCGCATGGTCTACGTGCTGGACCTGACCCAGCCCAACGGGCTGTTCCTGGCCCGCGATTTCGCGGTGCGCGACGAGGACACCGTCTACGTGACCGAGGCGCCCTTCGTGCAATGGTCAAAGACGCTCGCAGCTGTCACCGGATCGCTTACTACCGCCAATGCGGTCGCCGGCCTTTCCGGCAACTGACCCCCGGTGAAAGGCTGCGAAGAGACGCGCGCCGAAACGAGTGCGCCCCAGCCGCTATATGTCTTCAACGGCGGGTTTCTGACCCAAAGCCGTCTCCGGCGCATCCTGGCGCTGGCCGGATGGCATGTCCGGCTTGGGCGGCCCGCACCTGAGGAATGGATCGGTGTCTGGGGCCGCAGCCCCACGGCGCCGCGCGGCGAGGCGGTATCCGGGCGGACCGGCGCCCGCATCCTGCGCG
Organism: Paracoccaceae bacterium; assembly: GCA_024644285.1. Classification (GTDB taxonomy): domain Bacteria; phylum Pseudomonadota; class Alphaproteobacteria; order Rhodobacterales; family Rhodobacteraceae; genus JAHELH01. Next base: position 3,463 of record JAHELH010000230.1, read on the forward strand.
TCGAAGATGCGCTGTTGCGCTCGGTCCATCCGGGGCGCGAGGGCAATCCGCCGCTCGGACTGCACCTTGACCGGACCGGCGTGCATTTCGACAGCTCCGTGCCTTCGGATCTGGAGGTGATGCTGGCCACGCATCCGCTGGACGACACCGCCCTGCTGGACCGGGCGCGGGATTGCGCCGACTGGCTGCGGTCGGCGCATCTGTCGAAATACACCGCCTTCGACCCCGACGCCGCGGTGCCGGCCTCGCCTTATGTGCTGGTGATCGACCAGACCCGCGGCGACGCGTCCATCACGCACGGGGCGGCGAACGCGGCCACTTTCCGCGAGATGCTGGTCTTTGCGCAGGAAGAGAACCCGGGCGCCCGGATCATCATCAAGGCGCATCCCGAGACCATGCTCGGCCATCGCGCGGGGCATTTCGGGCCGGACGACGTCCGCGACCACATCACGCTGTTGACCGATCCGGTCAGCCCCTGGGCGCTGTTCGAGGGCGCCACGGCGGTCTATACGGTCAGTTCCGGCCTCGGCTTCGAGGCGATCTTTGCCGGGCACAAGCCTCGGGTGTTCGGGCAGCCGTTTTATGCCGGCTGGGGGCTGACGCAGGACGAGAACCCGGTCTCCCGGCGGAGCCGCAGGCTGAGCCGCGCGCAGCTTTTCGCCGCGGCGATGATCCTCTACCCAACCTGGTACGACCCCTATCGCGACCGGCTGTGCGAGCTGGAGGACGCCATTGCGGCGCTGGAGGCGCAGGCGCGGGCCTGGCGAGAGGACCGGCACGGATATGTCGGCGTGGGTCTGCGGCTGTGGAAACGACGCCCGCTGCAGCGGGTTTT
>JAHELH010000231.1 GCA_024644285.1 Paracoccaceae bacterium
TCCGGTAGTCGCTCATCTCTGCCAGCGCCGCGCCGGCGCGTTCGATGAAGTCCGGCACCGCCCCCAGCGGCAGCGAGATGTCGTGCGACGAGATCGCGCCGATGCGCTTGTTGGCCTCGGGAATTGCCTCGCGCACCTGCCAGAACTCGGCCCGCTGGCCCTCCGACGCCGCGATCACCCCGTCCTGCACCAGCCCCTTCTCGTAGGCCGCCGCGAACAGGGTCTCCAGCGCCGTCCCCGGCTCCTGCCCCGCCGCCAGCCCGAGATCGATCAGTACCAGCCAGTCCGGCGCCGGCGCGAAGGGCAGGCGCACGTGGGGCATGGTCTCGGCCAGGAACGCCAACCCCATGCCCGAGATCAGCTCGAAGGCCGAGATGCCCTCGCCCAGCAGCTCCTGCGCCAGCGCCAGAAGACGCAGCGCCGCCTTGGGGCTCTTGACCACCAGCATCGCCGCGCCGCGGGCGGCGGGGCGCGGGAAAAGCCGCAGGCTGGCCGCCGTGATCACGCCCAGCGTGCCCTCGGACCCGATCAGCAGGTTCTTCAGGTCATAGCCGGTATTGTCCTTCCTCAGTCGCTTCAGCCCGTGCCAGATGCTGCCGTCGGGCAGCACCGCCTCCAGCCCCAGGCACAGGTCGCGCGCATTGCCGTAGCGCAGCACGCCGACGCCGCCGGCATTGGTCGCCAACAGCCCGCCAATCCGCGCCGAACCCTCGCTGGCGAGCGACAGCGGGAACAGACGTCCCGCATCTTCCGCCGCCGCCTGCACATGGGCCAGGATCGCCCCGGCCTCGGCCACCAGCACGTTTTCATCGGCATGCACCGACCGGATCGCCGCCATCCGTTCCAGCGACAGGATCAGCGGCATCGGCCCCTCGGGCATCACCTGCCCCGCCACCAGCCCGGTGCCGCCGCCATAGGGCACCACCGGCACCCGCGCTTCGGCGCAGTCACGGATCACCGCGGCGACCTCGTCTGCCGAGCCCGGCGCCACCACCAGCCCGGCCTGCCCGCGATGGCTGCCGCGCGGTTCCTCCAGGTAGCCCGCATTGGGGTCGCGGAAGGCGTTGACCGGCAGGGTCGCGCGCAGCCGGTCGGCCAGCGCCGGGGTGACGGAATTCAGCATGCCCCAAGCTCAAGCACGCGTCGGGCAGCGGCGCAAGTCAGTCCTCGAGATCGCGCAGGTATTGCGGCTCCAGCACGATGACGGTGGGCCGCGACGGCAGGCTGCGCAGCGAGACGACGTAGTCCGACCGCCCGGTGCGCCGGATGTCGAACTCGTCCGACATGCCCACCAGGAAACGGTCCAGCGTCGCGCGCCCGAACCAGTGCATCGGGATCACCACGGAGGATTTCAACCGCTTGAGGATCCGGGTGATCACCGGCGTCGGCAGGGTCAGCCCGCCGTCGACCGCCGCCATCACCACGTCCAGCCGCCCCAGCGCGGCGTATTGCGCGTCGTTGGGCTCGTGGTGCAAATGCCCCAGGTGGCCGATGCACAGACCCTCGACCTCGAAGACGAAGATCGAGTTGCCGTTGGGCTCGGACGCGCCGCCGAAGGCGCCGCGGATATCGGTCGAGACGTTGCGGATCAGCATCTCGCCGAGGTCGAGGTGATGATCGATGCCCTCGCGGTACGGTCCCCAACCCTTCAGCACATGAGGGATCGCCGGATCGGGCTGCGCGGTCCAGTGGCTGTCATGGGCGTGGTTCATGGTCACGATGTCGGGCACGAAATCCGTGACCCCGTAGAAGCCCGCGTAATCGGTGATCGCGCTGAGCCCGCCCGGCGTCTGGATCAGGAACATCGAATGGTCGATATAGGTCAGCCGCACCGAGAAATCGGGCACCGGGTCGGTGAAGGCGGCCTTCTGGACGTATTCCACCCCCGGCGCGGCGTCGGCGATGGCGATGCAATGGCTCGGGCGGCGGTCCTGCGCCGCGGCGGCACCTGCCATCAGCATCAGGACAAAAGCGATCTTGCGAACCATCGATGCGCCCTCCGGTGGCCAGTTGCCGCGCAGGATACCGCGAAGCGGCGCGGCGGCAAATCAACTCTCGCGCCCGATTCTCCACAAGACCCTTGCAATTTCGCCGCAGTGCAGCGATATGAAGGGCAACCGATCCTCTTCTGCCGCGTGAGCAGATGGCCCAGAACCAGAGGCCGAACCAGCGGATCGCGCACCAAGTTTCCCAATTCACGCGGGGTTACGGCGCAGGGTGAGAGACCCGGGCGCAACCCGTCCACGGCTTCCGCCGGCAATCCGCCGGCGGGCCGATCGATTCACGCGAGGGCCATGGCTTTCGCACCGCAAAGGATATCCGAGATGGATTTCGACATGCTGGGCCTTGCGCCCCGCCTCACCAAGGAACTGGCCCGCCAGGGTCTGAAAGACCCGACCCCGATCCAGCGGCAGGCCATTCCGCACGCCATGAACGGCCGCGACGTGATGGGCCTGGCCCAGACCGGCACCGGCAAGACCGCCGCCTTCGGCCTGCCGCTTGTCCACATGCTGCTGGCACAGGGCGTGGCGCCCGCGCCGAAGACTGCACATGGGCTGATCCTGGCGCCCACGCGGGAACTGGCGCGCCAGATCTGCGATCACCTGTCGGGCTTTACGCGCGGCACGCATCTGAAGGTGACGATGGTCGTGGGCGGCGCCTCGATCAATCCGCAGATCGGCAAGCTGGCGCGCGGCACCGACCTGCTGGTGGCCACGCCCGGCCGGCTGATCGACCTGCTCGACCGCCGCGCGGTTACGCTGGCGCAGACCCGGTTCCTGGTGCTGGACGAGGCCGACCAGATGCTCGACATGGGCTTCATCCACGCGCTGCGCCGGATCGCGCCGCTATTGCCGAAGGACCGCCAGACCATGCTGTTCTCGGCCACCATGCCCAAGCACATGGACGAGATCGCCGCCGCCTACCTGACCGATCCGGTCCGGGTGCAGGTCGCGCCGCCGGGCAAGGCCGTGGAAAAGATCGAGCAGGAGATTCATTTTGTCGCCAAGGCCGAGAAGTCCGGCCTGCTGGTCGAACTGCTGGACGGCCACCGCGACGAGATGGCGCTGGTCTTTTCGCGCACCAAGCACGGTGCCGAGAAGCTGATGAAGTCGCTGGTGGGTGCAGGCTATGCCGCCGCCTCGATCCACGGCAACAAAAGCCAGGGCCAGCGCGACCGCGCCTTGTCCGCGTTCCGCGCGGGGCAGACCAAGGTGCTGGTGGCAACGGACGTGGCGGCGCGGGGCATCGACATCCCCGGCGTGCGCCACGTCTACAATTTCGACCTGCCGAACGTGGCCGAGAACTATGTCCATCGGATCGGCCGCACCGCGCGCGCCGGGGCGGACGGCAAGGCCATCGCGTTCTGCGCGCCCGACGAGATGGGCGAGCTGAAGGATATCGAAAAGGCGATGAAGGCGAGCATTCCGGTCGCCAGCGGCCGGCCCTGGGCTGCCGAGGCGGCGCCCAAGAAGCCCGCCAAACCGCAACGACGTCGGCGCCCGCAGAACCGGAACCGCCGCCGCGCGGCCTGACCGGCGCCCGGAACGGGCGGCCGCGCGCCGCCTGTTTCAACTGCGCTCCGGCGGGGCCTTGTCCGGGTGACTGCCGGCGCCGCGACCGTCGCCTATCTTGCGTGGAACGAAATCGACCAGATGAAGTCCAGCGACTGAAACCCGTCCATCTTTCCCGGCGCCAGCATGCCGGTGCCGATATTGGGATCGAACGAGAAGTATTCGCCGGTCGTCGCATTGTAGGCCGCCGTCGCGTGGCAGGTGTGGCAAGAGGAATTCCACGCAGTCCAGACGCTTGGCGGGCCCGCTATCGGCACGCCGGCAAAGTCCTCCATCTTGGTGTTGCCCAGCACGATATTGGCATGCGCGCCGTCCGCGAACTGGATCTGCGTTCCGTTGCTGGAATAGTTCACAAAATCGGTCTCGCCCAGCCCGGCCTCGGTCAGCAGCGGAACCCCCGGCCCTCCGGCCAGCGCATCGCCGTAGGTGATGAAAGATCGCGCGTTGTCCAGGCCCTCGTTGCCGTTGAACTCGAACGTGGTCCAGAACCAGCTTGGATCCTCGGAGCCGAAGGGATCGTCCGGAGTGGGCGACATTTTCATCATGATGTGCAGTCCGACCAGACTGAAGATCAGCCCGTCGTCCAGCTTGAACTGATAGGCGCCAGAGATCGCACCGGGGCTCCAGTCCGCCTTGATGTCGACCGCGCCGATGGGCAGGTCGACCCTGCCGCCGGGCGCGGCCAGGTAGGCG
>JAHELH010000021.1 GCA_024644285.1 Paracoccaceae bacterium
GCGCCTCGCCCATCATCGCCGCCGGACCGCAGACCGCGCCGCCGTATTCGGTGAACGTCTCGGGCCAGCATCGGATCGCGAAAGCATCGTAACCGCCGCCCGCGCGCAGTTTCTCCAGCCCGGCCTTGAGCCGCAGCGAGCGGTCGAGCTGCGCCTGGTCGACCGCATCCAGCCCCAGCACCTGCGTCCCAACCAGATCGTGCAGCCGGGTCGCCTCGGCATCCGGCACGGCGCGGGCAGCGTCGAACAGCGCGCCGAGTGCAAGCGCGTCGACGGACACGCCGGCAAGCGCGGAAATGTCCCCGGCGTCGTAGTCGCAGGTGTCGAAGCCCACCGGCCGCTCGCCGATCCGGGCGATGCGCCGTCCGCGGATCGCGGCGGCGATCCGCATGGCCTCGGGCGTGGCGGCACCGGGCGGACCGGCCTCGAGATGCCCGGCGGCGCGCCTTCCAGCCAGCATGTCGGCCAGATCCGCGCCGACGTCACCCCCGGGATCGGCATAGAGCCATGAAAACGCGCGCTGCTTCAGGCCAAGCGCATGGCTTGCCAAGTTGAGCCCGCAGAACGCGTTCAGCCGCAGCCGCCCGCCCAACCGGGGTTCCGGAACCGCCCAGATCGACAGCGGCTGGTCGAAAGCATCCGCCGCCGCAACGGCCATCGACGCGTCGGTGAAGCTCACCTGTAGGATCAGCAGCCGGTCAATGGCCGCTTCGGCGAGATCCTGCATCGCAACGCGGGTCGCGGCCTCGTCGAACAGCAAAGCCCGCGGGCCGGCAATCTCGTGGCCGCTGCGATCCAGGGCCGCCAGCATCTGGCCGAGTTTCGCCTCGGCGAAGGGCACGTCGAAGGTCGGCCTGGCGAGTGGAAGTATGCCGAGTTTCATCGGTCAGTGCCCGAAATCGTCGTACCCGTGGCGAAAGCTCGCATCGGCCGGCGTGAACCGCGCGCCATCCGGGCCGTAGCACGGATGCGCCGCCCAGCCGGCGGCATGATCGTCGGCAAGCCGGCAGATCTCGGCCATGTAGTCCGCCGCCCCACCTTCCAGGCCCGCGCGGATGGCATCCCAGTCCGGATAGGCCCGGAACGCGTCCAGCCAGATCGCGCGACCCGCCAGAAACCCCGAGGCGCCGGCGGCGAAGGCATGCTCGAGAACCGTGCGGAATTCCGGCTTGCCGGCCCCCGCGGACAGCATCACCCAGGGGCGCCCGGCCAGCCGGCCCATCTCGTCGAACACCGCCTGGACCCCGGCCGAACCGTCGGCATCCGCCGCGTTCACCGGGCTTTCCAGCTTGAAGACATCGACGCCGTAATCGGGCTTGGCGAATTCCTCGACCGAAGCCAGCACGTCGTCGGCCTTCTTGCCCTTCAGCTCGACGTAGTCCTTCGTCTGGTGGGCATCGGCGGCCAACGGGTAGACCAGCAGTTCGAACAGGAAGGGGATGTCATGGCGGGCGCATTGTTCGCCCACCTCCTTCACATAATCCTTCTGCGCCCGGTTCACCGCCGGGTCGGCATCGGGCCGATACCAGGCCAGCACCTTGACCGCATCGCCTCCCATGCGCTTGATCTTCGCCACCGACCAGTCGTCGATGCTCGCGGACAGACGACCGCCGGGCGTCTCCTTGAACCGGCTGTCTTCCAGGGTGACGATCAGGCCCTTTTCCGGCGACAGGCGGTCTATGCTGTGCGGGATCGCAAAATGCGGATCAAGCAGCATGGCCGTGCTTTGCGCCTGCAGGGTCTCCACCAGCATGCCCTTGAACCGCGCAACCTGGTCCCACGGCGCCTCGTCGACGCCCAGGTGCGCGGCGATCGGCTGCTTGATCGGGGGTCGCTGGTCCACCGCCGTCATCTTGAAGATGCCGTTTGAATCGGCCATCCGGCGCAGGCCCCAAAGCTTTCCGGGTGTCAGCTGGATCATGCTCTCTCCTCGAGGAAGGCGGTCACGGCGGCCCGGTCGGGGCACCCCGCCCGGCCACCAAAACGCATGCATTTCAGGGCGGCCGCGGCGCTTGCGAAGCGCATGGCGGCCGGTTCGGTTTGCCCTTCGGCGAGGGCCAGGGCGAAGGCGCCGTGCCAGACATCGCCCGCCGCGAGCGTGTCGGCAACGGGGACCTCGAACGCCGGAAGATGCGCAATCGACGTGCCGTCGGTGTGGAAAACGCCGTTTTCGCCATCGGTCACACAAGCCCAGCCGGGCAGGTCCGCAGCGACGGCGCGCAGGGCGTTTGCGGCGTCGGCGTCGTCGCGCACCGAGCTCAGTCCCGCCCGCGAAAAGGCGACGTGGCTTGCCGTTCGCAGCAATTCCGGGGCGACCGGCGCCTCGGCGTCGAGTACGCCCGGAACGCCCCAGTCCCGCGCCATGCGCAGGGCCGCCGCGGCGCCGTCCGGCCATCGCGTATCGGCAAGGACCGCCTGCGCGGGCCCGGCGCCTTGCAGCCAGGCGGTCTCGGCCGTCAGACCTTCGCCCCGGTAATTCACGATCTGGCGCTCGCCGGCCGCGTCGACGTAGATCGAAGAGAACGACGACCGGCCGTTCGGCGCGCGGTGAACGAATGCCGTGTTCACGCCGGCCGCCTGAAGATCGGCCTCGATCAGATCGGCGAGCGCGTCGTCGCCGAGGCGCGTGGCCAGCACCGCACGCCCGCCCAGCCTGGCAATCGCGACCGCCGCGTTCGCGGCGATGCCGCCGCCGACGATATCGGCGGTTTCGGCCCGGTACTTCTGCGCCTCCCGCGGCAGGGTCTGGACACCGAAGACGAAGTCCACCGACGCCATGCCCAGCACGAAGACATCTGCCATCGTTATCGACCCAACTGACCGGGGCCGGTGCCGTCCGGCCGCCCGCCCTGAGTCGGCATATCGTCACGGCTCGTCATGCTGGGCTCGGTTCCCCGGTTGCGAAAGACAGTGGCTGAATGACATACACCGCAAATCGTCCGGCTTGCCTAGCCGAATGTCTCAAAAACCGTGGAATTGGATGCGTCGGCCGGACCGGTCCGCTTGCTGTCTCCGGCGCCTAACGCGACCGGTTCAGCAGGACACGCAGCGCATTGTCGATGACAGTGCCGACCGAGACCTGCCGGCCCCCCATCGCGGCCTTGGAAGAGATCACCGACACCAGGCGCGGAGACGACCCGCTCTGGATCGCGAAGACCGGCGCGCCGGACGCCCCGAAATCGACCGCGCAATTCATCACCAGCACGTCGCCCTGCTGCGCCAGCACGTCGCAGGGGCGCTGCAGCAGCGGAGTAGATTTCTGGCTGAGCGTGTACGAGATGACGCCCATCTCATCCCCCCTGAACGGCCGCGCATCGGTGGCAAAGGGCCGTATCTGCGTGCCGTCTATCGGGGCACCGAGCCGAAGCAGGGCGATGTCGGTGCTGGCGTCGCTCGCGCCGCGGTGGTTGTGCCTGTAGCCGGGGTGCGCGAAGAATTCGGCGATGCCGCGCGTGGCCTTGGCGGCGCCGTCGCTCAGGCCTGCCTCGAAGGTAATGCCGCGGGGGTCGAAGGGACGGCCCGATTGCGGATCGTACATGCAATGCGCCGCGGTCAGAACCAGGTCCGGAGCGATCAGCGCACCCGTGCACATCGCACGATTGCCCATCGTCAGGCGCCCGACGGCCTCCCATCCGGCGACCTGCGTCGCGATCTTCGGCGCAACCTGGGCGTCCGTTGCGGCCGGGATTCCGAGTCCGAGGAAAAGGGCAGCTGTCAGTGTCAGGACTTTCATTTTTCCTCCGCGTTCCCCTGCGAAGGACAATATCCCGGGGTGCGGCAGGATTAGGGTCCAAAGGAGGACAGCGACGGCAATCTCAAGGTTTGATTGTGGCGCGGCCGGCGACCATCACGCCGGATGCCGCGCTTCGTTTCGCAACCCCGAAAGATCGAGCCCTAGTTATTGCAGGGGAACGAGGCTTTGAGCGTCTGAAGGACCGCTTCCGAGGCAGGCACCGACCTGTTCGCGGTAAAGTCCTCGTGGACCCAGCGCATGAAGGCCCAGCGCACCTCGTCGGCGGTGTTCTGATCCGGCGGGCACATCTCGGTGCCAGCGCCCGACATGCCGGTCGCCGCCAGCGCGTCGACGACGCCCATGATGTATTGCTCGCACTCGATTTCGGCCACGGTGCCGGTCTCGCGCGCGTCGCTGTCGGCCACCCGGCACGGGATCATCAGGTCGCCGGCAAGATAGCCCGTGGCGTGCGACGCGGCGAAAGCCGGGGCGGCCAGCAACAATGCGGTGGCGGTGGCGGTGATCAGAAGGCGCATCTCTCTGCTCCCGGTATTATCTGAAATCGCGCCCGGCCGATGGAACGGCCGGGCCGGCGGCGCTTAGTTGCCTTCCTTCTCGGCCAGCGCCTTGATCGCGTCGTCCATCCGCTGCTGGTGTTGCACGTTGTTGACGAATTCCGGCGAATTGACCGCGTTCCAGATTTCCTCGTTGGTCATGTTCTGGTGGCAGCCCATGCACAGTCCGGTACGCTCCATCCGCTCGCGCATGTCCTGCGGCAGCGGGCCGGTCAGGTCCCAGTGCGAGCCGACGGTCACCAGCTGCTGGCCGTCTTCGGTGACGATCCGCGACAGGTCGTGGTCGAGCGACGGGATCGGCTGCGACTGCAGCGTCGTCTGTTGCGGGATCAGCACGCCCAGCGCGGTTTCCAGATCGACGGTGAAGCCCTTGTCATAGCCCTTCAGGAACCGCCCGCCCGAGATGCCGTAGCCCAGCGCCTTGGGATTGTTGTGGCAGCTCTCGCAGGACCGCGCCTCGCGCCCCGCCGTGTGCGGCTGCACCGCGGCGTGGTCGAGGCCCTTGGTGCCGCCGGCATCCGGGGTCATCCAGGTTTCGTTGTGAACGACGGTGTTGCCGTCCTCGTCGATAACCGTGGTGATGACCTGGCAGCCCGGCATCAGCGGGCTGACGCGGCCCTCGCCGTTGATGCCCAGGATCGGCTCTTCCCAGCGCAGGTAGCTGCGCGATTCCGAGACTTTGCCGGCCGAGGTCAGGCCGTTGGTGCCCAGCGGATAGTCCGCGGTCAGGCCGTCGTCGCCGCGCGCATTGGCGTTGGCGATCCAGTCGACGTCGGTCTTGCCCTCGCTGTAGTCCACCGTGATGTGGCAGCCGTAGCATTGCGGCGCCCAGTCGGCATGGCAGGCATAGCATTCCATCGATTCCATGTGCTGGCCGACATTCATCATCGCAACCTGCGCATTGGGCGACTTCCAGCTGCCGTCGGTGGCGATCTGCTTGAGCACCGGCACCTCGAAGTCGAGGCCGCTGGCCGAATGCATGATCACCTTGTCGCCGCTCTTGACCACGTTGCCGAACGGGTTGCCGCGGGCGGTCAGAAGATAGCCGTCCTGCGGCTCGTAGACCTCGGCGAAGTACTGCTCGGCGGTGATGTCGTCGGCCAGGCCGCGCGCCGTGTCGGCCAGTTCGCCCTGGAACTCCTCGCCATAGCCCAGCGGCAGCTCCCACGGGAAGCGGCTGACGGTGCCGTGGCAATCCTCGCACTCGATCTCGACCTGGGCCAGCGTGGTGCCCGGCAGGTTGCCGTCGCCGTGCATGTCGACGGTCGTATGGCAATCCTGGCACAGCATTCCGCCTTGCGGGTTCTCGGGGCGCGATTCGATCTGGTGGTGCAGGTCATCCTTGATGAACAGGTAGCCCTTGGTGTGCAGCGCGGGCTGCTTGCCGCCCTTTTCGTCGTAGGGCGTGCCGTAGGGGAATTCCATGATCCCCTGATAGCTGGTGCCGATCCGCTTGCCGCGGTTGTGGCAGCTGACGCAGCTTTCCGTCGGGATGCCGGTATAGGACACGTCGCCATGGGTCACGACCGATTTCCGGCTGCCCTGCATCTGGTGCACCAAGAGCTTGCCGGGCAGATCGCGCGCGATCGTCGGGTCGTTGCCCTCGTAGAAGCCTTCGGTGGAATAGGGCACGTGGCACGATGAACAGCCCGCGCCGCGGTAATCGCCGCGCTTCTCGCGCCCGCTCACGCCCACATGGCAGCGCTGGCACTGCTGGCGGGAATAGGTGATGCCGGCCATGTTCGGGTGCTCGCTGATCGCCGCAACGTCGACCTCGGGCACCTGCTCCATGCTCGGCGGCAGCTGGTCGGGATGCGCCTCGGCATAGGCCAGGATGTATTCTTTGTAGGCATCGGTGCCGACCGTCGGCTCATAGCCGTCGTCGTCTGTCAGGTCGTAGTTGCCATAGACCGAGCGGCGCGTGTCCAGCACGCCCCAGGACCACAGGTTGCCCTGCAGCTTGCCGGCCTCGGTGTTCATCAGCGACTTGATCAGCCGCTCGGCATAGCCGTCATGGCACTGGCCGCAGGACTTGTCGGCGATCCAGACCGCGCCGGGATCGGGGTAGAATGTGTGCGGCCCGCCGGCATCGGCGAGGTCCGCGACGGTGCCCGAATGCGCCTCTTCGGCGGTCAGACCCTGCGGGTTGCCGCCGTGGCAGACGACGCAGCCGCCAGGGTCGCCGAAATCGGGACCCATCGCCTGGATCGTCTCCATCATCACGCCCGAGGTGAAGTCCTCGATCCCCTCGTGACAGGAATAACAGCCTTTTTCGGCGGCCATTTCCGGCGTGACTTCCTCGGGCACGCCCTGGGCCTGCGCCATCGCGCTTGCGGTCAGAAGGCTGGCGAGAATCAGGAATAGTCGGGTCACCGGCATCACTCCCCTAGGCAGAACGCGTCGCTTTCGGTACGGTAACAGCGGCGTGAGCGGGCGGCCCTGACATTTGTCAGGAAATGGGAGATTCCCGCGCGACGACATCCGGCGGCGCGACTTGATCCACCTCAAAGCCGCCCGGCGCCCGCCTTCCTAACGTGGGTCAGACCCACGCGTTCCGGAGGATGCCATGAGCATCGCCCCGCTTCTGTCGGAGATTCCGCCGACGATCTGCGCCGCCTGCGCCAGCTGCCCCTGCGAGGGCTGCGCGTTCCGCGTGCTGCAGGCGTCCCCGGTGCGGCAGCGGGCGCACATCCTGCGGCGCGGCGACCGCCTGGAAAGCCGCGGCGGCAAGGGCTGTCTGCAGTTCTGGATCATCGTCGAGGGCACCGCGGCCTCCTGCACCTCGTTCAACGACGGGCGGCGGCAGATTGTCGGACTGGAACGGTCCGGCGACGTGATCTGCGCCCAGATGGCGGGCAGCGGCTCGGCGAATTGGCTGGAGGCGCTGAGCGATTGCCGTGTCTGCGAACTGGACCTGACGCCGCTGGCCCACCAGTTGCGCAGCGATTCCGCCTTCCTGTCCGCGTCGTTCCATATCGCCCACCGCCGGCTGACGCGCGCCCAGGCGCATGTCTCGATGCTGGGCCGCCTGGACAGCCGCGAACGGGTCCTGCTGTTTCTCGGCGAGATGGCGGCGCAGACTGGCAACGGGGTGGTCGCCCTGCCGATGTCGCGCGAGGACATCGCCGATTATCTGGGGCTGAACACCGAGACCGTCAGCCGGATCCTCGGGCGCATCAAGCGCTCGGGCCTCGTCCGGTTCCTCACGCCCACCGAATATGTCGTGCCCGACCTCGCGGCCGTTGCCGCGCGCCTTCCGGTGGCGATTCCAACAGCGGAGGCCCGCCCATGATCGTCGAATTCGGCCATTTCGCCCTGGTGCTCGCGCTGGTCGCCGCGATTGTGCAAGCCGTCGTTCCGCTCTGGGGCGCTCTGCGCGGCGCGCCGTCGGCGATGCGCGTCGGCGACCGGGCGGCAGAGCTGCAATTTTTCGCCACTGCCTGCGCCTTCGGCGCGCTGACCTACGCCTTCGTCGTGTCCGACTTCTCGCTGCGGCTGGTGGCGCTGAATTCCCATTCCGCCAAGCCGATGCTCTACAAGGTCACCGGCGTCTGGGCGAACCACGAGGGCTCGATGCTGCTCTGGGTCCTGATGCTGGCGCTCTTTGGCGTGATGATCTCGGTCTTCGGCCGGATGATCCCTGGCGCCGTGCGCGCGGCGGTCTTGTCGGTTCAGGCGATGATCGGGGTCGGGTTCTATGCCTTCATCCTGCTGACGTCGAACCCGTTCGAAAGGATCGGCCCCGCGCCGCTGGACGGCCAGGGCATGAACCCGCTTCTGCAGGATATCGGCGTCGCGCTGCACCCGCCGCTGCTGTATCTCGGCTATGTCGGCTTCTCCACCGCCTTCTCCTTCGCCGTCGCCGCGCTGATCACCGGCCGGGTCGATCCGGCCTGGGCCCGCTGGATGCGGCCCTGGGTGCTCTTTGCCTGGTCGGGCCTGACGGCCGGCATCGCTCTGGGGTCCTGGTGGGCCTATTACGAGCTGGGCTGGGGCGGCTTCTGGTTCTGGGACCCGGTGGAAAACGCCAGCTTCATGCCCTGGCTGATCGGCACCGCGCTGCTGCACTCGGCCATCGTGGTCGAAAAGCGCAACGCGCTTCTGAAATGGACGATCCTGCTGGCGATCCTGACCTTCTCGCTGTCGCTGATCGGCACCTTCCTGGTCCGCTCCGGCATCCTGACCTCGGTCCATGCCTTCGCCACCGATCCCGAGCGCGGCGCCTTCATCCTGCTGATGCTCTGCATCTATATCGGCGGCGCGCTGACGCTCTTTGCCTGGCGGGCCGCGCGGATCGAGGATCGCGGCGTCTTCGCGCTCTGGTCGCGCGAGACCGGGCTTCTGGTCAACAACATGATGCTGACCGTGGCCTGCGGCGTGGTCTTCGTCGGTACGCTTTACCCGCTGGTCCTGGAACTGGTCACCGGCGACAAGATCTCGGTCGGCGCGCCGTATTTCAACCAGTCGTTCCTGCCGATCTTCGCGGTCACGATGCTGCTGGCCGCCCTGGGGCCGTTCCTTGCATGGAAGCGGGCACGGCCCCGCGACCTGGCGCGGCGCGCCGGGCTTACCGCCGCACTGGCGCTGGGCGTGACCGCGTCCGCCGCGCTGGCGCTTGGTCTCGCCGAACCGGTCGGGCTGTTCGGCATCTTCGTCGCGGCCTGGCTGGCCAGCGCGACCCTGCAGGAACTTCTGCGCCGATCCGGCGCGCCCGGTCCCGCCGCCCGGGTGCTGCGCCGCATGGCCGGCCTGCCACGGTCGGCCTGGGGGCTCTATCTCGGCCATCTCGGCCTCGCCATCGTGGCGGCCGGCGTCGTCGCGGTGTCGGTCTGGCGCGACGAGGCGATCCAGACCGTGCAGCCCGGCGAGGCGACCGCGGTGGGCCCGTACGAGTTCACCCTGCTCGAGGTCGAGAACACCCGCGGCCCGAACTACCAGACCTCGATCGCCGCGGTCCGTGTCACCCGCACGGGCGAGCTGGTCGCTGTGCTGTTCCCCGAACGCCGCTGGTACCCGGTCGAGCAGAAACCGACCACCGAGGCCGGGATCAGGACGCTGTGGCACGGCGATCTCTACGCGGTGCTCGGCGATCCGGCCGGCTCGGGCGGGTTCGTCACCCGCTACTACTACAATCCCGGCGTGCCCTGGATGTGGCTCGGCGCGGCGCTGATCGCGCTGGCCGCGCTGATCTCGCTGACCGACCGGCGCCTGCGCGTCGGCGCCCCCTCGACGCGGCGTGCGCCCGTGCCCCAGCCCGCGGAGTGATCCAATGCGGACGATCCTGATCCTGCTGATGCTCATGGGCGCGCCCGCGCTGGCGCTGGAACCGGGCGAGATGTTCACCGACACGGCGCTCGAGGAACGGGCGCGCTATATCGGGCGGCAGCTGCGTTGCGTGAAGTGCCGCAACCAGTCGATCTTCGATTCCAACGCTGGCATCGCCCGCGACCTGCGCGTCGTGGTGCGAGAGCGCATCACCGCGGGCGACAGCGACGGGGAGATCCTCGACTACGTCTCGGCGCGCTACGGCGACTACGTGCTGCTGAAGCCGCCCGTCGCCGCGCATACCTACGCGCTGTGGCTGGCACCCTTCGCGCTGTTACTGGCCGGCGGATTGGCGCTGACTCTTTCGCTGCGCCGGGTGGCGCAACGCAGCGCGGCGCAGGCCGACGCCGACCGTGCCCCCCCGGAGGAGAAGACCTGATGTTCTGGCTCACGCTGATCGCCGCCGCCTGCCTCGCCGGCCTGTGGATGGCCGCGCCTTTCCTGCGCACCCGTGTCGCCGATACCGGGGATGCCGACGGCGCGATCTCGGTCTACCGCGACCAGATCGACGAGGTGGAACGCGACCGCGACGCGGGCCTGATCAGCGCCGCCGAATGCGTCGCCGCCCGCGCCGAGATCGAGCGCCGCGCGCAGCAGGCAGCCCGCACGCTGGATCAGGGTCTGTCCGTGTCGCGCCGCGCGCCCGTTGCCGCCGGGCTTGTCGCCGCGGTCGCGGCCTTTGCCGCATTGGCGATCTACGCGCCGCTGGGCGCGCCCGGCAGCCCCGATCAGCCGCTCGCGGCCCGCAAGACCGAGGAATTGACCCGCCGCGCCGATGCCGGCGACATCGGCAGCCGCATCCAGCTCTTGATCGAGAACACCCGGGAAAATCCCGACAGCTTCGAGGATTGGTGGATGCTCGCCCGGTCCTATGCCGCGATGGGCGATCACGCCTCCTCGGCCGATGCCTACCGGCACGCCGTCGAACTGGCCGGCGACCGGCCCGCGGTGCTGTCGGCCTATGCCGAGGCGATGACCCTGGCCAACGGCAACAAGGTGCCCGGCGCGGCGCGACTGATCTTCGAAGGGCTCGTGCGCGACAGCGACGATCCGCGCGCGCGCTATTACCTGGCACTGGCCAGGGCGCAGGCGCAGGATTTTCAGGGCGCGATCGACGACTGGACCGCGCTGGCCCGCGCCTCGGACCCGTCCGCGCCGTGGATGGCGCTGGTGCGCCGCGACATCGTCAACATGGCCCGGTTCCTCGAACAGGACGTCACCGATTATCTGCCTGACGCAAGCCCGCAAGAGATCGCCGCCGCCGGCGGCAGCGGGTTGCTGCCGGACACGCTGACGGACCGCATCGCGTCGCTCGAAGCCGCATTGGCCGACGAGCCCAAGGACTACAAGGCCTGGATCGCCCTTGCCGAGGCGCGCGCGCAAGCCGGCGACAGCGACGGCGCGGCCGCGGCGCTGGCCGAGGGCCGCCGCCATTACGCCGCGGCGCCCTTCGTGATGCAGAAATTCGCCGAGGCGGAGCGCGCGATGGGTCTCGACCTCGTGGCCGCGCCGCGCGGCCCCACCAACGCGGACATGGCCGCCGCCGCCGAGATGAGTCAGGCCGACCGCGACGACATGATCGCGGGCATGGTTGCCGGCCTCGCCGCGCGTCTTGAAGAAGAACCCGACGATCCGGCTGGCTGGATCATGCTCATTCGCTCCTACGCGACGCTGGGCGACCCCGAGGCCGCGCGAAATGCACTCGCCCAGGCGCGGCAGGCATTCACCGGCCGCGCGGACATCCTGCGGTCCATTGCCGACCAGACATCGGGATTGGTGACAGAAAACTAGCGCCTGCCCCGAGCACGGTCGCGCGATCCCGGCTGGGCGCGGTCACGGCGCCGCCCGCGCCGCGGATCGCTTGACGATGCAAGTGCCATGACTTACATCACCCGGTGCCGGGCGGGCGTTGTGTAGTGGTAAGACCTCAGCCTTCCAAGCTGATGACGCGGGTTCGATTCCCGCCGCCCGCTCCAAAAATCTCGCCCGGTGACCAGCCCGATATGCCGGGGCCGTGCTTTGCGTCCAAACCGCCACCTTGCCGTCACAGGCCGGTTTGGATATTGGTGCCGAAATCACAGAGAAGTCGCATGGCCGCCGCCCGGGAAGACCGCGAGAAATCCAAGCGTATCGGTGCTTTGGCCGGTCTATGGCCGTTCATGGCGCCCTACAAGGCGCTGATCGCAGCCGCGATCGGCGCGCTGATCCTGACCGCCTGTGTGTCGCTGGTTTTGCCGCTTGCCGTGCGCCGCGTCGTCGACGGGTTCGAAACCTCGGCCGCGGAATTGCTGGACCAGTACTTCGCCGCCGCGCTCGGCATCGCGGGCCTGCTCGCCGTCGGAACCGGCCTGCGCTACTACCTCGTCACCCGGCTTGGCGAACGGGTCGTGGCCGACATCCGCAAGGCGGTGTTCGACCGGATGATGGGGATGAGCCCGTCCTTCTACGAACAGATCATGACCGGCGAGGTGCTGAGCCGGATCACCACCGACACCACGCTGATCCTGTCGGTGATCGGCTCGTCGGTCTCCATCGCGCTGCGCAATCTGCTGATCCTCTTGGGCGGGCTGGTGCTGCTGATGCTGACCTCGGCCAAGCTGACCGGCCTGGTGCTGCTGATCGTGCCGGCAGTGATCGTGCCGATCATCGTGCTGGGGCGGCGGCTCCGGGTGCTGAGCCGCGAGAACCAGGACTGGATCGCCGCCTCCTCGGGTTCGGCCTCCGAGGCGCTGTTGTCGGTGCAGACCGTTCAGGCCTTCACCAACGAACTGATCAGCACAGCCAATTTCTCGGACGTCACCGAGAAATCGTTTCACTCGGCGAAGAAGCGGATCGGCGTGCGCGCCGCGATGACCGTGATCGTGATCGCGCTGATCTTCTCGGGCATCGTCGGCGTGCTCTGGGTCGGGGCGCGCGACGTGCGGGCCGACCTGATGACCGTGGGCGAACTGGTGCAGTTCGTGATCTACGCAGTGATGGTGGCCGGCGCGGTCGCTGCGCTGAGCGAAATCTGGAGCGAACTGCAGCGCGCCGCCGGCGCGACCGAGCGGCTGGTGGAACTGCTGCACGCGCAGGACGAGGTCGCCGATCCACGCAACCCGACGCCGTTGCCGCATCCCGCCAAGGGCGCAATCGCGTTCGAGGATGTGGTGTTCCGCTACCCCGCCCGTCCGGAAACCGCGGCGCTTGACGGCGTGTCGCTCGACATCCAGCCGGGCGAGACGGTGGCGCTGGTCGGACCGTCGGGGGCGGGGAAATCGACCATCATCCAGCTGCTTTTGCGATTCTACGATCCAAGCGAGGGCGTGATCCGCATCGATGATGTCGCCCTGCCGGACATGATGCGCAGCGACTTCCGGCGCGCGATCAGCCTGGTGCCGCAGGACCCGGTCATTTTCGCCGACACCGCGCGCGAGAATATCCGGTTCGGCAGGCCCGATGCCTCCGACGCAGAGGTCGAGTCCGCCGCCCGCACCGCCGCCGCGCACGACTTCCTGGCCGCCCTGCCGCAGGGATACGACACCTATGTCGGCGAGCGCGGCGTGATGCTGTCCGGCGGGCAGAAACAGCGCATCGCCATCGCCCGCGCGATCCTGCGCGACGCGCCGATCCTGCTCTTGGACGAAGCCACCAGCGCGCTCGACGCGGAAAGCGAACGGCTGGTGCAGCAGGCGGTGGAAAAGCTCAGCGAGGGCCGCACCACGCTGATCGTGGCGCACCGGCTTGCGACCGTGAAAAAGGCCGACCGCATCCTGGTCTTCGAGGCCGGCCGCATCGTGGCCGAGGGCAGCCATGCCGACCTCGTCGCCCAGGGCGGCCTCTATGCGCGGCTGGCGCGGCTTCAGTTCACCGAAGGCGAGGCCGCAGCCTGAAGAGCCGCGCTTTTCCCTTGCGCGCGCCCCTTTTTCGCTGCGTCATGCTTGCAATCACGCCACGCGCTTACTTAAGGCACGGGGCAAGTTGACGCGCCGGCACAAGGCGCAGCAGGGGAGGAATACCGATGACCTACGCCACGCTTGCCGACCGCGCCGCCGTCGAGAAAGAGGCGCCCTGGGCCGAACGCGACGTGCCCGTCACCACATGGGCGCTGCTCAACCAGACCGCGGGCAAGCATGGCGGCCGGCCGGCCACGACCTTTCAGATGTTCTCGGGTCCCGGCGACAAGGCCGAGATGCTCACTTGGTCGGAACTGCGCGACCGCACGGCGCAAACCGCGAACCTGTTCCGGTCCCTCGGCATCGGCGAAAAGGACGCGGTGGCCTATGTCCTGCCGAACGCGACCGAGACCATCCTCACCTATCTCGGCGGCCAGGTCGCGGGCATCGTCAACCCCATCAACCCGCTGCTGGAGGCCGAGCAGATCGGCGCGATCCTGCGCGAGACCGGCGCCAAGGCGGTGGTCACGCTGAAGGCGTTTCCGAAGACCGACGTGGCGCAAAAGGTGAACGACGCGGTTGCGATGGCGCCGAAGGTCGAGACGGTGATCGAGGTCGACCTGCTGCGCTACCTGACCGGCATCAAGAAGCTGATCGTGCCGCTGATTCGCCCGAAAAACCCGGTGCGCCACAAGGCGAAGGTTCTCGATTTCACCTCCAGCGTCGCCAAACAGCCGAAGACCCTCAGCTTCGAGGACAGCAAGTCCGATCGCGTTGCGGCCTATTTCCACACCGGCGGCACCACCGGCATGCCCAAGGTCGCGCAGCACCGCTTTTCTGGCATCGTCTACAATTGCTGGCTCGGGGCGACGCTGCTGTTCACCGAGCGTGACGTGCAGATCTGCCCGCTGCCGCTGTTCCACGTCTTCGCCACCATCGTGTCGCTCGGCGCCTCGCTGGGATCGGGCGCGCATATCGTTTTCCCCACGCCGCAGGGCTATCGCGGCGAGGGCGTGTTCGACAATTTCTGGAAGCTGATCGAGCGGCACAAGGTCACCTTCATGATCACCGTGCCCACCGCCATCGCGGCGCTGATGCAGCGCAAGGTGGATGCCGACATCTCGTCGCTGAAGCTGGCCTTCTCGGGCTCGGCGCCGCTGCCGGTGGAGCTCTACAAGCGGTTCGAACAGGCCGCCGGGGTCACCATCTGCGAGGGCTACGGGCTGACCGAGGCAACCTGCCTGGTCTCGATCAACCCGCCCGATGGCGAAAAGCGCGTCGGCTCCATCGGCTTCCCGTTCCCGTATACGGACGTGAAGATCGTCAAGTCCAAGGGCGACGGCCCGGTGGAATGCGCCACCGACGAGATCGGCGAGATCTGCGTCGCCAACCCGGGCGTCACCCCTGGCGGCATCTATACCGACCCGGACAAGAACAAGGACCTGTACCACCAGGACAAATACCTGCGCACCGGCGATCTGGGTCGCGTCGACCCCGACGGCTATCTCTGGATCACCGGCCGCGCCAAGGATCTGATCATCCGCGGCGGTCACAATATCGACCCTGCCGAAATCGAAGAGGCGCTGGCCGGCCACGAGGCGGTGGCCTTCGCCGGCGCCATCGGCCAGCCCGACGCCTTCGCTGGTGAACTGCCCTGCGCCTATGTCGAGCTCGTCGACGGGGCGAGCGTGTCGGACAAAGAACTTCTCGATTTCGTCAAGGACAAGATCCACGAGCGCGCGGCCTTTCCCAAGCACCTGGAAATCCTGGACGAATTGCCGAAAACAGCGGTCGGCAAGGTGTTCAAGCCCGACCTGCGCAAGCGGGCGATCACACGGGTCTATGGCGCGGCCCTGTCCAAGGCGGGGCTCGACTGCAAGGTCAAGCAGGTCGTCGAGGACAAGAAGCGCGGGCTGGTCGCGAAGATCGAGCGCGGGCCGAACTGCGACGACGCGGCGGTGACCAAGGTGCTGGGCGAATTCGCGCGACCCTGGGACTGGGCGTGAACTTGTGACGCCCCTGGCTGCGGCCTAGGCTGGGGCGCATGACCGGACTGGACGACCGCCTGAAGGCCGCGATCGAGGCGCGGCGCGACGACCTGATCGCGCTGACCCAGGCGCTTGTCCGCATCCCCACAACCAATCCGCCGGGGCACCGCTACCGCGAGATCTGCGACTATGTCGACGCACGGCTGAAAGCGTCGGGCTTCGCCACCGAGTTCTTGCGCGCCGAGGGCACGCCGGGCGACAGCGACCGCTACCCGCGCTGGAATATCGTGGCGCGGCGCGAGGGGGCCAAAGCCGGCGACTGCGTCCACTTCAACGGCCATATCGACGTGGTCGAGGTCGGGCACGGCTGGACCACCGACCCCTTCGGCGGCGAGGTGCGGGACGGCCGGATCTATGGCCGCGGCACCTGCGACATGAAGGGCGGGCTGGCCGCCGCGATTGTCGCCGCCGAGGCGTTCATCGAGACCTGTCCCGACTTCGCCGGCGCCATCGAGATCTCCGGCACCGCCGACGAGGAGACCGGCGGCTACGGCGGCGTCGCATACCTGGCCGAGCGGGGCTATTTCTCGCCCGACCGGGTGAGCCATGTGATCATCCCCGAGCCACTGAACAAGGACCGCATCTGCCTCGGCCACCGCGGCGTCTGGTGGGCCGAGATCGAGACCCATGGCCGCATCGCCCACGGCTCGATGCCGTTCCTCGGCGACAGCGCAATCCGCCATATGGGCGCGGTGCTGGAGGAGATGGAGCGCTGGCTCTACCCGCTGCTCGCCGGCAAGCGGACGGCGATGCCGGTGGTGCCCGAGGGTGCGCGGCAATCGACACTGAACATCAATTCGATCCACGGCGGCGAGGCGGAGCAGGACGCGGATTTCACCGGCTTCCCGGCACCGTGCGTCGCCGATCGCTGCCGGATCGTGATCGACCGGCGGTTCCTGATCGAGGAGGACCTGGGCGAGGTGAAGGCAGAGATCGAGGCGATGCTGGACCGGATCGCCGCCGGGCGGCCGGACTTCAGCTACGAGATCCGCGACCTGCACGAGGTGATCCCGACGATGACCGACCGCGACGCGCCGGTGGTCGGCGCGGTGGCGGCGGCGATCGGGAAGGTGCTGGGGCGGGCGCCGGACTTTGTGGTCTCGCCCGGGACCTACGATCAGAAGCATATCGACCGGATCGGGCGGCTGAAGAACTGCATTGCCTACGGGCCGGGGATCCTCGACCTCGCCCACCAGCCCGACGAGTGGATCGGCATCGAGGACATGGTGGACAGCGCAAAGGTGATGGCGCTGACTTTGGCGGAATTGTTGGAGTGTCCCCATGGGGACGGGGGGTCAAGCCCCTGATCTGACAAGTGGTAGCGGTAACGGGAATTCCGGTATCGGATGATGGATGGTGGGCTGAAAACCCACCCTGCCGGGTGCGGAAGGGGTAGGCGGATGCGGCATAGGACGGCGACGGCGGGGGTGCTGGAGGTGGCCTATCTGGAGGCCGGGCCAGAGGACGGCTGGCCTTGCATCCTGGGGCACGGCTTTCCCTATGACGCCCATGCCTATGCCGAGGTGGCGCCGATCCTGGCCGATGCTGGAGCGCGGGTGATCGTGCCGTGGCTGCGCGGCTACGGGGCGACGCGGT
>JAHELH010000232.1 GCA_024644285.1 Paracoccaceae bacterium
CACAGCTATTTCGGCGGCACGATGTACACCCACGGCACGCCGTTCCGGCGGGCGGTGGAAGAGGAGTTGCTGGATCCGAAACGGGTGATCCAGATCGGCATCCGCGGCACCGCGTATGATCGCGAGGATCACGACTTTGCCGCGTCGGTGGGGATCCGGATCGTGCCGATTGAGGAGTTGTTCTCTCGCGGGGTGGAGGATGTCATGGCCGAGGCGCGCGAGATCGCCGGCGACGGTCCGACCTATGTCAGCTATGACATTGATTTTGTCGATCCCGCCTTTGCGCCCGGCACCGGCACGCCCGAGGTCGGCGGGCCGAATTCGTACCAGGCCCTGCAGGTGGCGCGGGAGCTTGCCGGGATCAACATCGTCGGCGCCGACCTGGTCGAGGTCTCGCCGCCGTTCGACCCCAGCGGGGCGACGGCCTATCTGGGGGTGTCGATCCTGTTCGAGATGCTCTGCGTGATGGCCAGCGGCAGGCGCGCCGCCTGATTCGACCGGCGGCTGCCCGGAACACCGGAACGCGTGGCGCCCGGCCGGATGGCCGGGCGCGGTAACTTGATCCTCTGACGGTCAGTGTCCTCAGATGCGGAAGAATGGCTGCGCGAGCCGGGCCAGGAGGTTTTTGAACTTCAACGGCGCATCCGTTGCGGCAAGGCAGATGCAATCCTCGCCGGGCTCGGCCACAGGCGTGTGCATGGTGTCCTCGTCGGCGATCTCGACGTCGCCGCGCGCGAAGCGCTCGCTTTCGTCGCGGAATGCGCCCTGCAGCACCAGGGTCAGTTCCTGACCGTGATGACCGTGATCGGGCATCGCCATGCCGGCCGGGATGTGCAGCAGACGGACGCTTGCCTCGGGCGAGGTCTCCAGGATCGCCTGCCGCACGCCACCCCCGACCGAGCGCCACTTCACCGCGTCGAGGTCGCCGCCGACATAGTCGGACAACGGCGTCGGCAGAACGCCACCGCCAGGGCGGCGCGGCGTGGCGCGCCTGTCTGTCTTCCCAGTGTCCTCACCGAGACAGGCAAGCACGGTCGCCAGGGCGTCGCCGGACATCTCTGCGCTGCCGCAATCCTCCAGCAGGGTGCCGCCGACGGCGTCGTAGCTGGCCAGTTCGGCGCGGCACTCGTCGCACATCGAGATGTGCGTAGCGACCAGAAGGTTGAACGCCTCCGGCAGCGTGCCCGCCGAATACCCCATCAGCAGTGGTTCGCTCAGGTGATGTTTTATGCTCATTTCCTCGCTCATTGCATTGCGTGGCGCAGTCGGTCCAGCGCCAGTCTTAGCCTCGACTTGATCGTGCCAAGCGGCAGGCCCGTCACCTCGGCGATCTCGGAGTGCGTGAGATCGCCGTAATAGGCCTTTTCGATCAGCTCCCTCTGCTTGGCGGGCAATGTCGCGATCGCCTTCGCCAGTTTCTCGCTCTCCTGCTGCAGCGCCACGACGTCGGCCTGGTCGGGCTCTGCCTCGGGGCCCCAGGTCAGTTCCTCGGGCTCCGGTCTGCGCTGCTTGCGCAGAAAATCGATCCGCCGGTTGCGCGCCACCGTGAAGATCCAGGTGGCGGCGCTGGCCCGGCTGGGATCGAACAGATGCGCCTTGCGCCAGACCGTCGCCATCACGTCCTGCGCGCATTCCTCGGCCAGCGCGGCGTCTGCGCCCGATTTCATCAGGAACGCCTTCACCCGCGGAGCGAAATGCTCGAACAGCCGCGAGAACGCGGCGGTGTCCCGTTCTGCATGAATGCGCAACATGCAGTCGGCCCAATCCGCCGCGATCTCGCTTTCGGTCTCTGTCGTCGTCACGCGCCGCGCCCGCCTTGCCTTTGACCCGGGCGCCGACATGCCATAGCTGGCAGGCGGCGGGGCCGGGCTGGGTTCGGGCGCAGTATAGGACGTTTCGACGAACATGCAGCAGATACGGTGTCGCGGCAGCGGCGGATCAGTCTCGGCGCGATTTTTTTTCGGTTTGATCCGGGGAATGCCGCGCTACGTAAGACTTCTTGACCGACGCCGGCTCAGGAGCCCTGCCAATGCCATTCGAGAGCACTGAAAACGCGCCCCGGCGCATTGCCGTCGTTGGCGGGGGTATCGCGGGAATGGGTGCGGCCCACTTGCTCAGCCGCGAAAACCACGTCGTGCTGTTCGAGGCCGAAACGCGCCTTGGCGGCCATGCGCGAACGGTTCTTGCGGGCAAACGCGGCGATCAGCCGGTGGATACCGGCTTCATCGTCTTCAACAACGCCAATTATCCGCATCTCACGCAGCTGTTCGAAGACCTGGATGTGCCGGTCGCCAAAAGCGATATGAGCTTCGGCGCGTCGCTGGATGGCGGACGCATCGAATACGGTCTGAAGAACCTCTCGGCGGTCTTCGCGCAAAAGCGCAACATCGTCACCCCGGGCTACCTGCGGATGCTGCGCGACGTCTTGCGGTTCAATGCCCGCGCGCTGGAAGTCGCGCAGGGCAACCGGATGACGATCCGCGAGTTCCTGGCCGATCTGGGCACCGGCGACTGGTTCCGCGACTATTACCTTCTGCCCCTGTCGGGCGCGATCTGGTCGACCCCGACCGAGGACATCCTCGATTTCCCGGCCCAGGCGATGATCGAGTTCTTCCGCAACCACGCGCTGCTGAGCGTCACGGGGCAGCACCAGTGGTACACGGTGAAGGGCGGCAGCCGCGAATATGTCAGCCGGCTGCAGGCGGCGATGACGCGGCAGGGCGTCGATATCCGGCTGGGCGCGGCGACCGAGGCGGTCCGGCGGACCGCATTGGGCGCCGAGGTCAAGGCCGCCGGGCAGGATTGGGAGCCGTTCGACGAGGTGGTGCTTGCCACCCATTCCGACGACACGCTGGGGCTGTTGCAGGACGCGACGCCGCTGGAGCGTGCCGCGCTGGGGGCGGTACAGTACCAGCCGAACCATGCGGTGCTGCACGCCGACTGCTCGCTGATGCCGCGCCGCCGCGCTTGCTGGTCGTCCTGGGTCTATACCGAGGCAAAGGACAAGTCCGCCAAGAGCATCGACCTGACCTACTGGATGAACTCGCTGCAGCCGATCCCGCAGGACGATCCGCTGTTCGTGACGCTGAACTCGACGCGGCAGATCCGGGAAGAGCTGATTCACGACACCGTCACGTTCCGGCACCCGGTCTACACGGTCGAGGCGCTGGAAGCGCAGAAACTTGCGCGCGAAATCAACGGGATGAACCGCACCTGGTTCTGCGGCGCCTGGATGAGGAACGGCTTTCACGAGGACGGTCTGTCGAGTGCTGTGGACGTGGCCGAGGCGATGCGCGCGCCGCTGGCGATGGCGGCGGAGTGACGCCCATGGACCATGTCGCGGGCGAGACGTTCCATGGGCGGCGCGGCGCGATCAGCAACGCCTTTCGCTACTCGGTCGACTACGTCTGCCTCGATGCCGAGGCGAAGGTAAGGGGCCCTTGGCTGTTCTCGCGAAACCGCGCGAACCTGACATCGCTGTGGGACCGTGACCACGGCGGCGCGCCCAAGCACGGGCACGGCGCGGCCTGGGTGCGCGACGTTCTCGCGGCGCACGGGCTGGACCTGCGGGGCAGGATCCTGCTGCTGGCGCAGCCGCGGGTGCTGGGGCACGTTTTCAACCCGGTGAGCTTTTGGCTGGTGCACGACGAATCCGAGACATTGCGCGTGGTCATTGCCGAGGTGACGAACACGTTCGGCGACCGGCATTCCTACCTGTGCCACCATGACGACCTGCGCCCGATCACGCGGCACGACGCGCTGGGCGCGCGTAAGATCTTCCACGTCTCGCCGTTTCAGCCGATCGCGGGCGACTACAGCTTCCGCTTCGATATCCGCGCCGACCGGATCGGCATCTGGATCGACCACGCCGCGGGCAACGAAAGGCTGCTGGCGACGCTGACCGGGCGGCGCCGCCCCCTGACCAACAAGGCAATCCTGCAGGCCTGCCTGCGCCGTCCGCTGGGGTCGCGCCGGGTTCTGGGGCTGATCCACTGGCAGGCATTGAAGCTGTGGTGGAAGGGCGCGCCCTACCGGGTGCGGCCGGAACCGCCGGTCGACGAGGTTACGCGGTGAGCGCGGCGCGCGCAGGAAACCTTCCCGCCTATTCCGTCTTTGCCGCGCTCCTCGCCAGCGCCGGGCTGCCGATCTACATCCACGCGCCGAAATTCTTCGTCGATCAGTACGGCGTCAGCCTGGCAGCTTTGGGCGCCGTGCTGTTCGG
>JAHELH010000233.1 GCA_024644285.1 Paracoccaceae bacterium
GTCGTAGACCCGCTTGGTCGTCGCGTTGTAGTGCGCGACGGCCTCCTGGCTGGCGCGCTCGGTCTCGAATTTCGAGACGTCGGCGCCCGAGACGAAGGCCTTGCCGCCGGCGCCGGACAGGATCAGGATCCGCATGCTGTCGTCGCCGGCAAAGCGCGTCACCGCGGCCTCGACCGCCTCCCACATCTCCAGCGAAACGGCGTTCCGCTTTTCCGGCTGGTTGAAGATGATCCGGGCGATATCGCCCGACTGCTCGGTGATGATCTTGTCGGTCATGGCTGGTCCTTCTGGTTCAGGTCGCGCCGGAGGCCTTCATCTCGGCGATCTCGTCCTCGCTGAAGCCGATCTCGGCGAGGATTTCCGCAGAATGTTGCCCGGCCAGCGGCGGCGGCGCGGCAATGTGGCTCGGTGTGCGGCTCATCAGGATCGGCTGCCCGACCAGCTGCGTGTCGCCGCGCTCCTGGCTGGTGACGGGCTGGGCCAGGCCGAGATGCTGCACCTGCGGGTTGGCGAAGACCTGGCCGATGTCGTTGATCTCGCCCGCCGGGACGCCCACCTCGGTGAAGGTCTCGATCCAGTCCGCGGTGGTTCGCGTGGCGGTGATTGCCTCAATCTCCTCGCCCAGTGCATCGCGGTTCTTCGACCGGGCTTCCGGCGTGGAGAACCGCGTGTCCTCCAGCCAGTCCTCCCGGCCCATCGCCTCGGCGAACCGTTTCCAGATCGTGTTTCCGGTGACAGCGATGTTCATGTGCCCGTCCGAGGTGCGGAACACGCCGGTCGGGATCGAGGTTGGGTGGTTGTTGCCAGCCTGCTTCGGCACTTCGCCATCCATCAGGAACCGCGCCGCCTGGAAGTCGAGCATGAATACCTGCGCCTGCAATAGCGAGGTCTGGATCCACTGCCCCTTGCCCGAGCGCGCGCGCTCGTAAAGCGCGATCAGGATGCCCTGCGCTGCAAACAGGCCGGCGCAGAGATCGGCGATCGGAATGCCGACGCGCATCGGTCCCTCGCCGGGCTTGCCGGTGATCGACATCAGCCCGCCCATCCCCTGCGCGATCTGGTCGAATCCGGGCCGGTCCGCCATCGGCCCGTCCTGCCCAAATCCGGAAATCGAGGCGTAGATTAAGCCGAGGTTGGTGTTAGACAGCGTCTCGTAGTCGATGCCGAGGCGCTTCTTCACGCCGGGCCGAAAATTCTCGACGATGATGTCGGCGGTATCCGCAAGCTTGCGGAACGCCGCGTTCCCGGCATCCGACTTGAGATCCAGCGTTAGGCTGCGCTTGTTGCGGTGCAGGTTCTGGAAGTCCGGGCCCGAGCGCGGGCCGCCGAATTGCGCCGTGTCGACCGGCGCCTCGATCTTGATCACGTCTGCGCCCCAGTCGGCGAACTGCCGCACGCAGGTCGGACCCGAGCGGACACGCGTCAGATCGAGCACGCGCAGGCCGTGCAGCGCCTCGCTTGCGACAGCCGCGCTGTCGGTGACCCGGTGCGTCGCAGGCTCTGGCATAGAGGACCCCCCTGGTTCTATTGTGGAAGATGGTCTACGCGAAGCATGGCCGACACGCAATATAAATGTTAATTGTTGACAAAATGATCCGTGCGGGGTGATATGCGACCATGACCTTTTCCGCGCGTTCCATCGGGCAGAACCGGCCGACACTTGCTGGTGAGGTGCGCCTCGAGATCGAGCGCATGATCGTCGAGGGCAACCTCGCCGCGGGGGAGAAGCTCAACGAGCTGACGCTGTCGGCCGCCATGGGCGTCAGCCGCGGCACGGTGCGCGAGGCGATCCGCTCGCTGGCGGATTCGGGGCTGATCGACCTCGTCGCAAACCGCGGCGCTTTCGTGCATGAGACGACGCTGGCCGAGGTGCGCAACCTCTACGATCTGCGCGGCGCGATCTTTGCGATGGCATGCGCCGCCGCCGCGCGCCGCGTCGCCGACGGGCTCGAGCCCGAACTGCCCGACCGGCTGACATCCAACCTGGACCAGATGCGCCGCGCCAAGGCGAATGACGACACAGAAGGCTACTACGCGATCAACATCGAGTTTCACGACATGCTCATCGAGGCATCCGGCAACCCGAAGGCCAGGACAATCTACGACAGCGTCGTCAAGGAAATGCACCTGTTCCGCAGGCGCGGCCTTTCGATCGCGTCCAACGTGGCCCGCTCGATCGAGGAGCACGAGGCGATTTCGGCCGCGGTCATCGGCGGACAGGCCGAGGCTGCGCGCCAAGCGGCCGAAACCCACATCCGCTCGGGGCTGACCCGCTACCTGAAATTGCTGGAGACGGCTCCGGGCGCAGAAGGCTGAACCCGCGTCCGCGACCATCCCTCAGGCCGAAAGAAATTACCCGATGTCCAATCCGCTCTACGACGCGCTCTTCGCCCCGCACGAGGGGCAAGACACCCCGTTCCTGTATCTGCCGGATGGCACCACGCTGACCCACGCCTCCTTTCTACGGTCGGTCGACCGGACCGCGAACACGCTGGCATCGCTCGGCGTCCAGCCTGCCGACCGGGTGGCGGTGCACGTCGCGAAGTCGCCGGCCGCGCTCGCACTTTACGGCGCCTGCATCAAGGCGGGCGCGGTCTTCCTGCCGCTCAACACGGCCTACACGCTCACCGAGCTGGACTATTTTGTCCGCGACAGTGGGGCCGCCCTCTTCGTCTGCGACCCCGGCGAGGCCGCTGACGTCACACCCTTCGCCGAGCGCGCGGGCTGCCGGCTGATGACCCTCGGCGCCGACGGCCAGGGCAGCCTTGCGGACCTCGCCGCAAGTCAGGACGCAGCGTTCGACACGGTGGCGCGCGGCGCCGAGGACTTGGCCGCGCTGCTCTACACCTCGGGCACCACCGGGCGCTCGAAGGGCGCGATGCTGAGCCAGAAGAACCTGCTCTCGAACGCCAAGACGCTGGTCGACACATGGCGCTTCACCAGCGACGACGTGCTGCTGCACGCGCTGCCGATCTTCCACAGCCACGGGCTGTTCGTCGCCACCAATGTCTCGCTCATCGCGGGCGGATCGATGATCTTCCTGCCGAAGTTCGAGGTCGACGCCGTGCTCGACGCCCTGCCGCGGGCCACCACGATGATGGGCGTGCCGACCTTCTACACCCGCCTGCTGGACGAGCCGCGCTTCACCCGGGAGCTGGTCGAACACATGCGGCTCTTTATCTCCGGCTCGGCCCCGCTCTTGGCCGAGACCCACGAGCGCTTCGAGGCCCGCACCGGCCACCGGATCCTCGAGCGCTACGGCATGACCGAAACCAGCATGAACACCTCGAACCCCTACGACGGTGAGCGCCGGGCCGGAACCGTCGGCTTCCCGCTCGACGGCGTGGAGATCGAGGTGCACGACCCCGAGACAGGCGCCGCCCTACCCCACGGCGAGATTGGCGTCCTCTGGGTGCGCGGTCCGAACGTGTTCCATGGCTATAGGGGGATGCCCGAGAAGACCCGCGAAGAATTGCGCGAGGACGGCTTCTTCATCACTGGCGATCTCGGTCTGATCGACGATCGCGGCTACATCCACATCGTCGGCCGCGGCAAGGACCTGATCATCTCGGGAGGCTACAACATCTATCCCAAAGAGATCGAACTGTTCCTCGACGCGCTGCCCGGCGTTCGCGAAAGCGCGGTGATCGGCGCGCCGCATCCCGATTTGGGGGAAAGCGTGGTTGCGGTCCTGGTGCCCGAGACCGGCGCGACGCTCGACCCGGCGCGGATCGAGGAGGCCGCGCGCCGCGACCTCGCCGGCTTCAAGCGCCCGCGCCGGATCGAGATCCTCGACGCCCTTCCTCGCAACACCATGGGGAAGGTGCAAAAGAACCTGCTGCGCGAAACCTATGCCAGCGTATTCCAGCCGGTCGCCGGCTGACCCGCGCCGCCCGCATCACCCAATCGCCTGGTCTCTCACCGCCAGCGGTCCGGTTGGCGCGCTTCACTGTGGACGTGGCTACCAGCCGCCGGTGGCAGCACTGCTGAGCGAGCCTTCGCCGTATGTCGACGAGCGGGATGTCGGCACCTGATGGCAATTTGCACTGGCGTACGTGCCGCGAATGGTCGGAACATTCGCATCTTCCCAATTCGTCATCGGCGCAGCGCATGCCTGGATTGGATTCGGCCATCAACGGACCGTTTGAACAACTGTTTTGGCGAAATGCGCTGCTGCGCGGCAAGCACGG
>JAHELH010000022.1 GCA_024644285.1 Paracoccaceae bacterium
TAGATGCCCAGCGTCACCGCCATGATGCCCCATTTGAGCGACCGAAACCGGCCGCGCACCTTGCGCGGAAAGACCGGCTCTCGCGCGGCGTAGAGGGAGGGCGTGTCGGTGGACCCCATGAGAGGTGATTCCCGGATATCCTGTTCGCAGGGTCGTGTCTGGCAGACGGGACGGCAAGGGTCTTTGACCTGAATCAAGTTTTTCTGCGGTGCAGCGAGAGGCGTGAACGGGCCCGGAATGTTTCGCGCGCGAAACATTCCGCGGGGCAGAAAATTTAGCCGCCGCGCGGCAAGTGCCGGGGATCGTTGCGAAGCCGCGTTAACCATTTGCCGTGGGCGGTGCGTGCGAGCACGCGCCCTACCCGTCGGCAGCCGCGTCCGGGCTCGCCTTCGCCGCCTGCCGGCGCAGCCAGCGGATGAATTCGCGGGCCACCGGGCGCAGCGGGCCCGGCCGCGTGACGATGAAATAGCCGCGGCCGGGATTGGCGTCCTCGTAAAGCACCACCAGGTCGCCGCGGGCGATGTCGGCCTCGACGAAGGCGCGCGCGGTGGCGGCGATGCCGCGGCCCGCGCGCAGGCCGTCGAGCAGCAGGTTGCCGGGCACGTGGGTCATGCGGCGCACCCGCGCTTCGGTCACCCCCTTCTGGCGCAGCCAGTCGTGCACCTCGTTGGTGCCAAGCTCCTGCAGCCAGGGGAAATCCAGGAGGTCGGCGGGGGTGTCGATCCGCCGCCCCTCGATCAGGCTGCGCGCGCCCATGATCTGGAAATCCGACGGCAAGAGCAATTCGGCCTCCATCCCCGGCCAGTCGCCATTGCCGAAGCGGATCGCCAGGTCGAAGCCGCCCGGGCCAAGCTCGGCCAACGCGGCGGATGGATTGACCATCAGATCGGCATCGGGGTGGCGCGTCTGGAAATCGGCGATGCGCGCCATCAGCCAGCCGGCGGCGAAGGTCGGCGTGGTGGTGATCTGCAGCGGCCGCGCCGCATCGGCGCCGGTCAGGTCCTCGACCTCTGCCGCGATGGCGCCGAAGGCGTCGCGCAGGGTCTGGCCCAGGCGCATGCCCTCGGGCGTCAGGGCCACGCCGCGGCCGTCCTTGGTGACGAGCCTGAGGTTGAGGTGATCCTCCAGCGCGCGGACCTGCTGGCTGATCGCGGCATGGCTGACGTTGAGCAGCGCGCCGGCCTGGCTCATCGACCGGGTTTCGGCCAGGGCGGCGAAAGCGCGCAGCTGCGCCATCGGCGGAAGCGAGCGAAGCGACATATATTTGTAACCATAGCTTACAAGTTCGAATTATTCCTGACTGGCACGGGATGATCGGAAAATCAATACTGGAGGCATCAAAGCAACGCCAAGAAAGGTACGGACCGATGATCAACCCTTACGCCTATACTTTCATGATCGCCACACGCACGGAGGACCGCACCTTCTGGGAAAACCCGCATTTTTCCAACCGGCGTGACCGCGGCCCCGCCCCGCGCCTGCGCGCCGCGCCGTCGGGCAAGACCGCGCGTTCGCGCTTCAGCCTGTTCCGCCGGCGGCGGTCGGCCGACCCCGCCGACCTGTAGGGCGATCAGACCGGTTTTGACCCGCGGCCCCCTGTTGTGCGATGCTTTCCCAAGCACGCGCGACAGGGGGCCCGTTCACCCGTGGACACGGCCAAGGATACCACGACCCGCAAAAACTTTACGCCGGCGGAAATCGCCGCGCTGAGCCATCTTTACCGCGGCGAAGTCTATCGCTCGACCCTGTGGCGCACCCGGCTGGATACCACGACGAACTGGGCTGTCGTCACCCTGGGCATCGCGCTGTCGATCGCCTTCGCCTCGCCCGGCGCCTCGCCGCTGCCGCTGGTGCTGGTCGGTATCCTGATCGTGTTCTTCCTGATGCTCGAAGCGCGGCGCTATCGCTATTTCAACGTCTGGCGGGCGCGCTGCCGATGGATGGAGAACCATTTCTTCGCGCCGATGCTGCATGACGGCGACCTGCACCTGGAAGAACACTGGCAACAGAAGCTGGCCGAGGATTACTGGGTCCCACGCTACCATGTCAGCCTAATGGTGGCGATCGGGCGGCGGATCCGGCGGAATTACCTTTGGATTCTGCTGATCCAGAGCGTGGCATATGGCGGCAAGCTGCTGGTGCATCCGTTCCCGTTCACCGACGTGCAGCAGATCTTCCAGCGTGCCGACGTGGGGCCGGTTCCCGGCGAGGTGATGATCGGTCTCGGGCTGCTTTACGTGGTGACCTGGTCGGTGATCGCGATCTGGAGCCTGAGGCACGACCGAATGCTGACGCGCACCCGAAAGGGCGATACCGGGTCGGCGATGGGGTGAGGGTCCGGGAATTTGAAAGAGTGCCGGCCCCGAAGAAACGCGCGAACAGGATCAGGGACCGGCACTCCCTCCCGCGGGCTTGCGCCCGCGAAAGCTGAAATTTACTCGCCGCCGCCCAATTGGTGGACGTAGGCGGCCACGGCGTTGATCTCGGAATCCGAGAGACCGCCCGCGGGACGGTATTCCGCGCTCCAGGCCGGCATGACACCGAAGCGCGAGTCGTGGATCGTCTCGGTCAGGCTGGCGACGTCGCCGCCGTAGAGCCAGATCGCATCGGTCAGGTTGGGCGCGCCGTTTTCGGGGTCGCCGATTCCATCTTCCATGTGGCAGCCCGCGCATTGGTCGAGATAGACCGCCTCGCCCGCCGCGGCCTGGGCGGCATCGTGGTCCTGATCCGAGATCTTGCGGACGTAGTGCACCACCTGGCCGATCTGTTCGTCGGTGAGAATCTCGTCGGTGCCGAAGGCGGGCATCTCCGACCAGCGCGCGTCGGGCGACTGTTCGTTGCGGATGCCGTGGCGCACGGTGTAGGCGATCTGTTCGATGGTGCCGCCCCAGAGCCAGGCGTCGTCCAGCAGGTTGGGGTAACCCGAGGCCTGCACCCCGGCGCCGCCCGAGCCGTGGCATTGCGAGCAATTGGCGCGGAACACCGCCGCGCCACCCTGCACGGCGTAGTTCTGCAGTGCGTCGTTCCCCGCTATCTGGGTCAGGTCGGCGCTGGCAAGCTGGGTCTCAAGCTCGGCATTCCGCGCCTCGACGTCCGAGATCTGCTGGGCCACCTCGGCGCGGGTGGAATAGCCCAACAGGCCCCCCGTCGCCTTGTTCACAAGCGGCCAGGCCGGGTAGGCGATGGTGTAGAGCACGCCCCAGAAGATCGTGGCGTAGAAGGTCCAGACCCACCAGCGCGGCATCGGGTTGTTCCATTCCTCGATGCCGTCCCATTCGTGGCCGGTCGTGCCGTAGCCGTGCTCGTTCTTCTTGTCTTTGTCGCTCATGACCGCGTCTCCTGGGCCGGCAATTCTTCGCGCTTGTCCGGCGCGGGTCTGTCTTCGTTGCGGAACGGGATGTTGCTGGTGTCCCGGTGGGTCTCGCGGCTGCCCGGGCGGAACGCCCAGATCACGCAGCCGATGAAGAAGGCGAACAGCAGCAGCAGGACCCAGCTGTCGGCGATCTCGCGCAGGATGTGATAGTTCATCGTGCGCCCCCTACCGGTCCGGGTCGGGCGTGAAGGTCGAGAAATCGACCAGCGTGCCGAGCATCTGCATGTAGGCGATCAGGGCGTCCATCTCGGACATGCCGGGCTCGCCGTCGAAGTTGCGCACCTGGGCCCCGGGATAGCGTTCCAGAAGGCCGTCGGTGTCGCCGTCGGGGTCGATCTGCACCATGAAGTCGGCCTCGGCGTTCTCGATCATCTCGTCGGTATAGGGCACGCCGACCAGCCGGTGGGTTTCCAGCAACTCGTCGATATGCAGCGGCTTCAGCTTGGCGTTCCGCAGGAAGGCGTATTTCGGCATCACCGATTCCGGCACGACCGATTGCGGGTCGACGAAATGGGCGACGTGCCATTCGTCAGAATAGCGGCCGCCGACGCGGGCCAGGTCCGGCCCGGTGCGCTTGGAGCCCCACTGGAACGGGTGGTCGTACATCGATTCCGCCGCCAGGCTGTAATGGCCGTAGCGCTCCACCTCGTCGCGCATCGGCCGGATCATCTGGCTGTGGCAGACGTAGCAGCCCTCGCGGATGTAGATGTCGCGGCCGGCCAGTTCGAGCGGCGAGTAGGGGCGCACGCCGTCCACCTCTTCGATGGTGTTCTCGAGGTAGAACAGCGGCGCGATCTCGACGATGCCGCCGACGGTGACCACGAGGAACGAGACGACCAGCAGCAGCGTGGCGTTCTTTTCCAGGATCTTGTGCCGGTCGAGGATCGACTTGCGCTGGGGACGGTCGCCCACGCCGGTGGCCGAGGCGGGCATCGGGGGTTTGTCTTGGGGTGCCATTCTCCGGCCCTCCCTATTCGGCCGGAGCCATGACGGCGGCCTTCGCAGGCTGCGCCTTCACGGTCATCCAGAGATTGTAGCACATGATCAGCGCGCCGGCGAGGAACAGCACACCGCCCAGGGCCCGCACGACGTACATCGGGAACTTGGCGGCGACAGTGTCGGCGAAGGAGTTCACCAGGAAGCCCTGCGCATCGACCTCGCGCCACATCAGGCCTTCCATGATGCCGGTGACCCACATCGACGCGGCGTAGAGCACGATGCCGATGGTCGCGAGCCAGAAGTGCCAGTTGACCAGGGAGAGGCTGTAGAGCCGCTCGCGGTTCCAGAGCCGCGGCACCAGGAAGTAGAGGCAGCCGAA
This sequence comes from Paracoccaceae bacterium, assembly GCA_024644285.1. Classification (GTDB taxonomy): domain Bacteria; phylum Pseudomonadota; class Alphaproteobacteria; order Rhodobacterales; family Rhodobacteraceae; genus JAHELH01. The sequence goes on from JAHELH010000022.1 coordinate 4,692, forward strand.
GGTGATCATGCCGTTCCAGCCCAGCGCGCCGGAATGCACGTGGCCGATGGTCCAGTCGGTGTAGTGGCTCAGCGAGTTGACCGCGCGGATCGACATCATCGGGCCCTCGAAGGTCGACATGCCGTAGAAGCCGATGGAGACGACCATCATCCGGATGACCGGGTCGGTGCGCAGCTTGTCCCAGGCGCCCGACAGCGTCATCAGCCCGTTGATCATGCCGCCCCAGGACGGCATCCACAGGATCACCGAGAACACCATGCCCAGCGTCGAGGCCCAGTCGGGCAGCGCGGTGTAGTGCAGATGGTGCGGGCCGGCCCAGATATAAAGGAAGATCAGCGCCCAGAAGTGGATGATGCTGAGCTTGTAGCTGTAGACCGGGCGTTCGGCCTGTTTCGGCACGAAATAGTACATCATGCCGAGGAAGCCCGCGGTCAGAAAGAAGCCCACGGCGTTATGGCCGTACCACCATTGCGTCATCGCGTCCTGCACGCCGGCAAAGACCTGCACGGATTTCGAGCCCCAGATCGAGACCGGGATCGACAGGTTGTTGACCACGTGCAGCATCGCGACGGTCACGATGAAGCTGAGCAGGAACCAGTTGGCCACGTAGATGTGCGGCTCCTTGCGCTTGATCAGCGTGCCGAGGAAGACGGCGAGATAAGCGACCCAGACCAGCGTCAGCCAGAGGTCCACGTACCATTCCGGCTCGGCATATTCCTTGGACTGGGTGCCGCCCAGCAGATAGCCGGTGGCCGCCAGCACGATGAAGAGCTGGTAGCCCCAGAATACGAACCAGGCCAGGTTGCCGCCCCAGAGCCGCGCGGCAGAGGTGCGCTGGACGATGTAGAACGAGGTGCAGATCAGCGCGTTGCCGCCGAAGGCGAAGATCACCGCCGAAGTGTGCAGCGGGCGCAGCCGGCCGAAATTGCCGATGCCCTGCAGGAATTCGAAATTCAACTGCGGAAATGCCAGCTGGAAGGCGATCCAGGTGCCGGCCAGAAAGCCGACCGCGCCCCAGAAGGCGGTAGCGATCACGCCGGCGCGGATCACGTCGTCCATATAGGCGGTCTGGTCAGGTACCGGCGCGGGTTCGTCGATGCGCCGCACCGACCACACGAAAAGCGCTCCGGCCACCGCCAGGATGATGATCGCGTGGACCTGATAGGACAGGTCGCGCGCAAAGTTCGCGGCGAGTGCGGCAAACAGGGTGATCAGCCCCAGCAGTGCCGGTTTCAGGTAAATCCACATTTCGCGTCCCTTCGTCTAGATACGGCCGTTCGAATCACCGCGGCCGCGTCCTGTTCACACCGGCAGGTTTGCCCGCTGACCGGGGTGGCCCGCCTTGATCCATGTCAATCTTTCGCACCTGCAGCATTGACCCATGTCAAAGACGCTTGGGCGCGGTAGAATGAAGGTGACGGCAATCACTCGGCGTGGAGTTCGACGATGGCCTACAAATCCCTGATCACAGTCCTGACGGACTTGGAGATGGACGGCGCCGCGCTGCAGGCGGCGATCAAAGTGGCGCACCAAGAGGATGCGCATCTGGATGTGCTGTGTCTCGGGATCGATCGCACGCAGCCCGGCTTTTACTATGCCGGCGCGAATGCCCTGGTGATCCAGGAAAATCTGGTCAGCGCGCAGGAAGACGCCGTGAAGCTGGAACACGCGGTGACAAAGCGGATGAAGGGCGAAGACATCCGGTGGGCTGTGCAACCGGCCACCGCCCAGACCGCCTGGCTGACCTCGGCGGTGGCGCACCAGACGCGGCTGGCGGATCTGGTGATCCTGCCCAAACCCTACGGCGAGGGCCGTGGGCACGAGTCAGAGGTGATCACCGAGGCCGCGCTGTTCGACGGGCATGTGCCGGTTCTGGTGATGCCGGACAAGGGGGAATGGCCCGACCCGGTGCGCCGGGCGATCATCGCCTGGAACGAAAGCGCCGAGGCCCTGTGCGCGATCCGTGCCGCAATGCCGATCCTGCAGCGGGCCGAAACGGTGGATATCGCCATCATCGATCCGCCGCCGCACGGGCCGGACCGATCCGATCCGGGCGGGCAGCTTAGCCAGATGCTGGCGCGCCACGGCGTTCGAGCCGAGGTGTCGGTGCTGGCCAAGACGATGCCGCGCGTGTCGGACATTCTATGCCGTCACTGCACGGATATCGGTGCCGACCTGATCGTGATGGGGGCCTACGGACATTCACGGTTCCGCGAATCGATCCTGGGCGGCGCGACGCGGAACATGCTGGAACTGGCCGACGTCCCGGTGCTGCTGGCGCACTGAGTCGCCCGGCCGCGGCTAGGCGGAGCCTGCGCCTTTCGTCTTGGGCTTTGCAGCGGTCCGGGTCTTTGTCGACGCGGTCTTTGCCGATGCGGTTTTTTTTGCCGTGGTCCGGGCCCGCGCCGCCTTGGGTTTCTCGGCCGCGCCGCCGCCCTCCAGCGCCGCGATGCGCGCCTTCAGGGCTTCGTTTTCTTCGCGCGCCTTCTGCGCCATTGCGCGCACCGCGTCGAATTCCTCTCGGGTGACGAAATCGCGCTCGGACATCCAGCGGTCGATCCAGCCCTTCATCGCCGTCTCGGCCTCGCTCTTGGCGCCCTGCGCCACGCCCATGGCGTTGGTCATCAACTGGCTGAGGTCGTCGAAAATCTTGTTGCGGGTCTGCATCGCATCGCTCCTTGATGGCTCGCCCCAATATGGGTGCGGGCGCGCCGGGCGACAAGGTTGACTTCGCTTCGGCCGCGTGGCCAAGGATGCGCCATGCAGGCCGCAATTCCGTTCCCCGATATCAGTCCCGAGCTGTTCTCGATCGAGATCGGCGACTTCACCTTCGCGCTGCGCTGGTACGCGCTGGCCTATATCGCGGGGATCCTCGCGGGCTGGCGGATGGCGGCGATGCTGGGCACCAATCCGCGGCTCTGGCCCAGCGAGGCGCCGATGACCCGGGCCCAGGTGGAAAGCCTGGTAACCTATGTCATCATCGGCATCGTGGCCGGCGGGCGCATCGGTTACTGCCTGTTCTACCAGCCGGCCTATTACCTGACCCATCCGCTGGAGATCCTCGCGATCTGGCAGGGCGGCATGTCGTTCCACGGCGGCTTTCTGGGGGTGGTGCTGGGCACGATCCTGTTCGCGCGATGGAACGGGGTGCGGCTGTCGAGCGTCGCCGACATCATGGCGATCGTCACCACGCCGGGGCTGTTCTTCGGGCGGCTGGCGAACTTCATCAATGCCGAGCTGTGGGGCAGCCCCAGCGACATGCCCTGGGCGGTGATCTTTCCCACCGCGGCGGCGCAGGACTGCCCCGGGATCGAGGGCCTCTGCGCGCGGCATCCCTCGCAGCTTTACGAGGCGGCGCTGGAGGGGGTGATGCTGGGCGCGGTGCTGCTGTGGCTCGCCTACCGGCGCGGCTGGTTCGCCCGCCCGTGGGCGATGACCGGGGCGTTTCTGGCAGGATACGGCGCGGCGCGGATGTTCGTGGAGCTGTTCCGGCAAGCCGACGACCAGTTCATCACGCCGGACAATCCGGCGGGTCACGTCCTGCGGCTGGGCGAGGCGGGCCTGTCGATGGGCCAGCTGCTGTCGCTGCCGATGCTGCTTCTGGGCGTGGCGCTGATGCTCTGGGCGCACCGGCGGGCATGACCGGGCTGACGCAGCACCTGGCGGCGCGGATCGCCACCACCGGGCCGGTCAGCATCGCCGAATACATGGCCGAATGCCTGCTGCACCCGACGCTGGGCTATTACGCCACCCGCGACCCGCTGGGCGCGGAGGGCGACTTCACCACCGCTCCCGAGATCAGCCAGATGTTCGGCGAACTGGTCGGGCTGGCGCTGGCGCAGGCCTGGATCGACCAGGGCCGCCCGGCACCGTTCACGCTGGCCGAGCTGGGGCCGGGGCGCGGCACACTGATGGCCGATCTTCTGCGCGCCACGCGCCGCGTGCCGGGGTTTCACGACGCCGCGCGGCTGGTGCTGGTCGAGGCCTCGCCGGTGCTGCGCGCACGGCAGGCCCAGGCGCTGGAGGCCTATGCGCCGGAATGGATCGGCACCGTGGACGGGCTGCCTGACGCCCCGCTGTTCCTGGTCGCCAACGAGTTCTTCGACGCTCTGCCGATCCGCCAGTTCGTGCGCGACGGCGCGGGCTGGCGCGAGCGGCAGGTGGGGGTCAGGGACGGCGCGCTGTGTTTCGGGCTGAGCGCGGCGACACCGCGGCCGGAACTGGCACACCGCCTGGAGGATACCCGCGACGGTGACCTGGTCGAGACCTGCGCGCCCGCCGCGGCGGTCGCCGCCACACTCGGCGCCCGGATCGCCGGTCACGGCGGCGCCGCGCTGGTCGTGGATTACGGCGACTGGCGGTCGCTGGGCGACACGTTCCAGGCGGTGCGGGGGCACGAAAAGACCGATCCCCTTGCCGATCCGGGTGCGGCCGACCTGACGGCGCATGTCGATTTCGAGGCGCTGGCCGGAGCTGCCGGCGACGCCGCCCATACCCGGCTGGCGCCGCAGGGTCTGTTCCTGGAGCGCCTGGGGATCGAGCATCGCGCCGAGGCCCTGGCCAAGGGTCTCAGCGGGCCCGCGCTGGACAGCCACGCCGCCGCATTTCGGCGCTTGACCCTTCCGGAGGAAATGGGGAGCCTCTTCAAGGCTATCGGTTTTCATCCACGCGGTACGGCGCCGCCGCCGGGGTTAGAGGCATGACGCTGGAGATCATTACGTCGGATGTGCTGGCAGTGCGCCACGGGTTCTTCACCCGGCGCGGCGGAGCGTCTTCGGGGGTGTTCGACGGCCTGAACTGCGGCACCGGATCCAGCGACCAGAGCGAGGCCGTGGCGATCAACCGCGCCCGCGTGGCCCAGGCAATGGAGGTTGCCCCCGAGGCCCTGGTCACGATGCATCAGGTGCATTCGGCCACGGCGATCGCCCTCGAGGGCATACCGGCGGGACCGCGGCCGCAGGCGGACGCGATGGTCACCGCGACGCCTGGGCTGGCGCTGTCGGTGCTGACGGCCGACTGCCAGCCGGTGCTTTTCTCGGATCCCGAGGCCGGCGTGATCGGTGCGGCTCATGCCGGCTGGCGCGGCGCGCTCGACGGGGTGCTCGAGGCGACGGTCGAGGCGATGGAGCAGTCCGGCGCGCGGCGCGGACGGATCCGCGCGGTGATCGGCCCGTCGATCAGCCAGCGCGCCTACGAGGTGGGTCCGGACTTCTTCGAGACCTTCTACGACGCCGACCAGTTCAACGCCCGGTTCTTCGTCAACGGCGATGACGGCCGCTATCATTTCGATCTTCCCGGTTTTGGCCTGCACCGGCTGCGAGCCTGCGGCGTGGGCGAAGCCGAATGGACGCATCACTGCACCTACCAGGATCCCGAGCGGTTCTATTCCTACCGGCGCAGCGTGCACCGCAAGGAAGCCGATTACGGGCGGCTGATTTCCTGCATCAGGCTGTAGGCGCGCGCCTCGGCGGGCAGATCGTGGCCGCGATTGGGCAGCCCCGCGCCGCAAATCCGCCGCATTGGCCCCGTGGCGCCGGTCCAGGAGCCGGTTCACCGGGTGCCGCCGCTGCCCGTGCACCCTGAATTGCAGGCGCCGGACCGGATTCGCCCGCGAGCGGCGGTTCCGCCGCAATTCGCCGCCGCGACGCCGCAAATTTTTTCTGCCCGCGTCATGCTGAAGCCCTAAAGGGCGGCGATACCTTTCCGCATCGAAGCAGCAACACGAACCAAGTCGGGCGCTGCGGCAACGCCGCCCGCAATTTGGAGAAGAGACAGATGTCGAAAGATCGCCGCTGGATGAAATCCGTGCTGAAAGAGGCCGCGCGGACCAAGCTGGACATGCCCTGGACGCGCGGTGCGCGGCGGGAAGCTTTCATCGCCAAGCGGAGCGCCGAGCCCCTGCGCCGCGCGGCGCGCGGCTGACCCGAGCCGGGTGGGCTGAGCCGTATCAGCCGACCCACCGGCCTGCGCGGGATGACGGAAGCGTTCTGCCGCATCCCCGACCGCGCGAGGCGAATCCGCCCCTGAACCGCACCGCCGAGGTGCATCCCCTCATACACCTTTGCGAATTCGGTGGGGTCAAGCGCAAGGGCGACGTCATGATTGGACCTGGAACATGAACTACCCCCGCCGCGCCGGAATGCCTGCCAGCACCGCGATTGCCAGCCAAGCCGCGACCCCGCGCTGGACCGCGAGGCGTCCGATCCACCCAATCCAGGCCCAGCCGAACGTTCCGCAGCGCCGCTACGAGGCGCTGTCGCTTTTGTCCGACGGCACGCTGGCCGAGATCTCGCGCCGTGCCCCCGCCCACCCACTGTTCGAAAGCGCCTTCGGGGCGCTTGCCCGCGGCACGCTTCTGGCGACCGAGGAAGGCCCGGTGGCGATCGAGGACATGTTGCCCGGCATGAAGGTCGAAACCCGCGACGACGGGTTCCAGCGCGTCCGCTGGATCGGAACCATAACGCTGGTGCCGTCGCATTCGGCGAGCCAGATGCCGATGCGGCTGTTCCGCGTGCCGGTGGACAGTTTCGGACCCTCGCGGCCGATGCCCGACCTGATGCTGGCGCCGCATGCGCGGCTTCTGCACCGCTCGCCCCGTCTGCGCGAAATGGTGTCGGACGACAGCGCCCTTGCCCCGGTCACCGCCTTCGAGGACGGCCAGACGGTGATCCGCGTCGCCCCGGTTTCGCCGGTCAGCGTCTACCACCTGGCGTTCCGCGACCACCATATCCTGCGCGCCAACGGGCTGGAGATCGAGAGCTATCATCCGGGCGAGGATCTTTACGCCCGCCTGGGCGGCGAGAACCTGAAACTCTTCCAGTCGTTCTTTCCGCACATGACCTCGCTGACCGAATTCGGCCCGCTAAGCGTGCCGCGGATCAGCCTCGAGGACTTTGCAGCCCTGTCATAACCTGACCAATGCGCCTCAGGCGTCCTGCCGCAGCCGCGCCTCGAGCACGTCGAAAGGCAGGCCGGGCTCGTCCTTGGCGCCGCGGATCACCAGCGACGTCTTGACGCTGGCCACGTTCTCGGCGGCGGTCAGTTCCTCTGTCAGGAAGCTTTGAAATGTCGACAGGTCAGGCGCCACGCATTTCAGGATGAAGTCGACCTCTCCGTTCAGCATGTGGCATTCGCGCACGAGCGGCCAGGCCCGGCAACGGTTCTCGAACTTCGTAAGGTCTGCTTCGGCCTGGCTTTGCAGGCCGACCATAGCGAAGACCTGCACCTCGAATCCCATCTTTCGCGGATTGATATCGGCGTGGTAGCCGCGGATATAGCCCTGCTCTTCGAGCGTGCGCACGCGGCGCAGGCAGGGCGGGGCCGAAATACCGACGCGGCGGGCCAGCTCGACATTGGTCATGCGGCCGTCGGCCTGCAACTCGGACAGGATGTGGCGGTCGATTGGATCGAGTTTGCTGCCCGGCATGCCAGTGGGCCTCCCAGATTTTTGCGAAGCTTACTTCGCCACCGGGAAAAGCGCAATTATCTTTCGCGACCGCGCAATTTCCTTAAACCAGGGCGATGCGCCGGTCAGACCGGCAGGCCGCCGTCGGCATCGTCGCCGGTCTCGGCCATCAGCACCTCGAAATCGGGCACCATGATCTGACGCTTGCCGTGCAGTTCGATCACGTGGTCGCGTTTCAGCGCCGAGACCTGCCGGCTGACCGTTTCCAGCGTCAGGCCCAGATAGTCGGCCATCGACTCGCGGGTCAGCGGCAATTCGAAGCTGGCGCCGCTCTTCGGCGCGGTCTGACGCAGGGCCGCCTCGCGCTGGGCGATGATCGTCAGAAGGCTTGCGATCTTCTCGCGCGCGGTCTTGCGGCCCAGGATCAGCATCCACTGGCGCGCCGCGTCCAGTTCGTCCAGCGTCATTTCCAGCAGGCGGTTGCCGATGCGCGGGGTCTTTTCCATCATCGCTTCGAACGGCTTGCGGCGGAAGCAGCAGAGCGTCAAGTCGGAATTCGCGGTCACGTCGTAGGGCGCGATCGCCCGGCCCGGACGGCCCAGGAAATCGGACGGCAGAAGCAGGCCCACCATCTGCGTGCGGCCGTCTTCCATCGTCTGGCTGAGCGTGGCGATCCCGGTGACGACGGAGGCCACGAAATCCATCTGGTCGCCGGCCCACACCAGCGGCTGCCCCGCCTGGTAGGACCGGTAGTACTTGATCTCCTCGAGCTGTTTCAGCTCGTCGGTGTCGCATTTCGCGCAAACCGCCCGATGGCGAATCGGACAATTGCTGCAGCTCTTGAGGTCGACAATCGGCTGATTCACGGCCCAAACCTTTCGCGGGTTGATCCTGATCAAGGCGTGGGACGCAGGACCTCGCGCACAGATACGTAATGATGCTTCAAACCGAACTCAAGCGGTTGGGCCTGTTTGACGCCCGTGTGCCGCGCTACACCAGCTATCCGACCGCGCCGCAATTCGGCCCGTCGGTGGGTGATGAAACCGTGCGACGCTGGATACGGGCGATCCCGCGCGGCGCGCGCGTATCGCTTTACGTCCATATCCCGTTTTGCCGCAGATTGTGCTGGTTCTGCGCCTGCCGCACCCAGGGCACCAGCAGCCTGGCGCCGGTCCAGGGCTATGTCGAAACGCTGAAGGCGGAACTCGCGCTTTTGCGCGACGAATTGCCGCGCGGGGTCGAAATAGAGCATCTGCACTGGGGCGGCGGCACGCCGACGTTACTGTCGGCCGACCTGATCGGCGACCTGGCGGCGGCGATCTTCCGCACCGCGCCGCTGGCGGGGGACGCGCAATTCTCGGTCGAGATCGATCCCAACGAGCTGGACGAGGCGCGGCTTGACGCACTGGCCGCGGCCGGAATGAACCGGGCCTCGCTCGGCATCCAGGACTTCGATCCGAAGATACAGGAAACCATTGGGCGGCCGCAAAGCTACGCGATCACCCGCGCCGCTGTCGACGGCCTGCGAAGGCGCGGCATTCAAAGCCTCAATGCCGATATCGTCTATGGCCTGCCGCACCAGACGCGCAAAGGCATTGCCGATACCGTGCAGCAGGTGCTGTCGCTCCATCCCGACCGCATCGCGCTGTTCGGCTACGCCCACGTGCCGTGGATGGCGAAACGGCAGACGCTGATCCCGTCCGACGCGCTGCCAGAGGCGCAGGAGCGGCTGGCGCTGTTCGAGACCGCCCGCGAGCTGTTTCTTTGGGACGGGTTCGAGGAGATCGGCATCGATCATTTCGCCCGCCCCCATGACGGACTGGCCAAGGCGGCGCGCGAGGGCCGGATGCGCCGCAATTTCCAGGGTTACACCGAGGATACGTCCAAGACGCTGATCGGGCTGGGCGCCTCGGCGATCTCTCGTTTCCCGCAAGGTTATGCGCAGAACGCGCCAGCGACATCGGCCTATCAGGGGAAGGTGCGCGACGGCCACCTGGCGACCAGCCGCGGCCATGTCTTCAGCGAGGACGACCTGCTGCGCGGCGCCGTCATCGAGGCGCTGCTCTGCGACTTCCGCGCGAATCTGCCGGCCATCGCGGCAAAGACGGGCCACGCCCCGGAGACGGCGCTGGCGCTGGCCGACGGGCTGACAGAGGCGTTTCCCGGCATGCTGAACGTCGAGGGCGGCACGGTCGAGATCCTGCCGCGGGGCCGGCCGCTGGCGCGGATGATCGCGCGGCATTTCGACGCCTATGCCCTTTCCAAGGCCGGGCACAGCCACGCGGTCTGACCGCCCTTGCCCTGATCCGGCAAAACCGCCATCCCTTACGGCGATGAACGCTTGGGGGCACGCCGTGGACCTGACCGAGAAACTGGCCGGCATCGTCGGCGCGGCGCATGTGCTGCGCGGCCGCGACTGCGAAAAATACGCGCATGACTGGACCGGCAAATACCATGGCGCGCCGCTGGCCGTGGTGCGGCCCGGCTCGACCGCCGAGGTCAGCGAGGTCCTGGCGCTGGCGCATCGCAACGGCACGCCGGTGGTACCGATCTCAGGCAACACCAACCTCGTGGGCGGGACCTATGCCGAAGGCGTCTTGATGCTTTCGGTCGAACGACTTAACCGGATCCGCGAGATCCGCGCCGAGGCCCGCGTCGCCGTGGTCGAGGCGGGGGTGATCCTGTCCTCGCTGCACCAGGCCGCCGGGGCGCACGGGCTGATCTTTCCGCTGATCTTCGGCGCGCGCGGCTCGGCGATGATCGGCGGGGTGCTGTCGACCAATGCCGGCGGCTCGAACGTGCTGCGCTATGGCAGCACGCGCGGGCTGTGCATGGGGCTGGAGGTGGTGCTGGCGGACGGGCGGGTGATGGACCTGATGACCGCGCTGCACAAGGACAATTCGGGCTACGACCTGCGCGACCTGTTCATCGGCGCCGAGGGGACGCTTGGCATCATCACCGCCGCGGTGCTGAAGCTGTCGCCTGAACCCGCCGCCTACGCCACGGCCATGGTCGCGGCCCGGGACCTGCCGACCGCGCTGCGGCTGTTGAACCGGCTGCAGGCGGCGACCGGCGGCGCGGTGGAGGCCTTCGAGTACATGCCGGGCCTCTACATCCGGCAGCACATGGCGAAATTCCCCAAGGCCGGCGCGCCTTTCGAGGACATCCACGACGTCAACATCCTGGTCGAGGTCGGCGCCACGGCCCCGCGCGACGCCGAGCCGGCCGAGGACGGCAGCATTCCCATCGTCGACTACCTGCAGGAAACGCTGGCCGCGATGATGGAAGACGGTGACGTCCTCGACGCGGTGGTGGCGCAGAACGAGGCGCAGCGCGCGGCGATGTGGGCGCGGCGCGAACAGGCGGCGGAGGTGCAGTTGGCAAGGCTGCCAGTGGTGCTGACCGACATTGCCGTGCCGCTCGACCGGGTGGCGGATTGCGTGGGGCGGATCGAGGACCAGTTGCAGAAGGTGGACCCCGGCGCCGAATTCAGCATCGTGGCGCATCTGGGCGACGGCAACATCCACTTCGTCGTCTGGCCCACCGCCGGGGACGCGGCCCTGCAGGACGCGGTCATGGAGATGGTCGAGGACGTGGCGCTGTCGCTGGGCGGGTCGTTTTCCGCCGAGCACGGGATCGGCCTGTCGAAAAGGCCGTCGATGACCCGGCACAAGGACCCGGTCGCGATGGACGCGATGCGGGCGATCAAGTCGGCGCTCGATCCGAAGGGGATCCTGAACCCGGGGAAGGTATTGCCGGAGTGAGCCGCGCGGCGCCCGCGTCAGCGCCAGTCGAAGAACCCCGCCCCGGCCCGCGCCAGCAGCTTTCGCGCCATCGCGCGGCCCATCTCCGCGCCGTCCTCGACGGCGCCCGTCGCATCGTCCGCCAGCGCCTCTGACCCGTCGGTGCGTAGGATCTCGCCGCGCAGCCGCAGTCTGCCGCCGTCCAGCTCCGCCAGCCCTGCGATCGGCGTCTCGCACGACCCGTCGAGCCCGGCGAGAAACGCGCGCTCCGCCGTCAGGCGCTGGCCCGTGGCCGTGTCGTGGATGGCTGCGAGCAGTTCGGCGGTCGCGCTGTCGTCCGCTCGCCGCTCGATCCCGATGGCTCCCTGCGCCACGGCGGGCAGCATGTCGTCCGGCGAAATCGGCGTGCAGGGCACGTCTGCCATTCCCAGCCGGTTCAGCCCGGCCATCGCCAGGAAGGTGGCGCTGGCCACCCCGTCGGCCAGCTTGCGCAGCCGCGTCTGGACGTTGCCGCGAAACTCGACGACCGACAGGTCGGGGCGGCGGTGCAGAAGCTGCGCCTTGCGGCGCAGGCTTGACGTGCCGACCACGGACCCCTGCGGCAGATCGGCGATGGCGGTCAGCCCCGGCGCAACGAAAGCGTCGCGCACGTCCTCGCGCGGCAGGCAGCAGTCCAAGAGCAGGCCGGCCGGCTGTTCGACCGGCATGTCCTTCATCGAATGCACCGCGATGTCGATGCCGCCGGCCAACAGCGCCTCTTCGATCTCGCGGGTGAACAGGCCCTTGCCGCCGATCTCTTTCAGGGGCCGGTCCTGGATCGCGTCGCCGGTCACCTTGATGACGACGATGTCGAACGCCTCGGGCGGCAGATCGAACGCAGCCGCCAGCCGGTCGCGGGTCTCATGCGCCTGGGCCAGCGCCAGGGGCGAGCCGCGGGTGCCGATCTTCAGCGGGGATCTCTGCGAGGGCATTGTCATGCGGCGACCCTTAGCCGGGCCGCGCGCGGCTGACAATGTGGCTTGACTTCGCCGTCCCGCCACGGGACCAACCGGACGGAT
>JAHELH010000234.1 GCA_024644285.1 Paracoccaceae bacterium
ACCAGCGCGGTGGTCTCGCCCGCCTTCGCGGTGAAGGAGGCGCCGCGCAGCACCGGCTGGTCGCCATAGGCGAACTGCACGTCCTCGAAAACCACGTCCGCGACGTCCGGCGCGACCGGCAGGGCGGCCGGCCGGGCCGGCGTCAGGATCGTGGGCCGCGCCTCGAACACCGCGTAGAGCCGCTCCAGGCTGGCCAGCGCCGCGGCCCAGGCGCCGCTGACATTGCCGATCCGGCGCAAGGGCTCGAAGACCAGCGCCATGGCGGTGAAGAACGACATGAACTCGCCCACCGTCTTGTCGCCCTCGATGATCTGCAAGCCCCCGTAGCTGAGCACGCCGAAAAAGCCGATGCCGGCGACGATGTCCATCATCGCCGGGATCCCGGCCTGGCCCGCCTCGGCCCGGATCTGCGCGCCGACATAGCCGCCCAACTCGCCCGAGAACCGGTCGGTCTCGCGGTCCTCGATGGTGTTCAGCTTGATCGTGTCGATGCCGTGGAAGGTCTCGTCGAGCCGCGTGGCGATGCGCGCGGCGGCGATGCGCGCGCTGCGGGCCGAGCGCCGGACCCAGCGCTGCAATAGCACCATCGGTCCCATCAGGATCGGCGCGCCGGCCACCGCGATCAGCGTCCAGACCCAGTCGATCGACAGCGCCACCGCGAAGAGCGAGGCCAGCGCCACCACGTCGCGCCCCAGGGCAGAGAACACCGTCGCCCAGATCGTCGAGGCGACCATGGTGTCGCCGCGCACCCTTTCGATCAGCGTGCCGGGCGAGTTTTCCTGGAACCAGACGGAATCGAGCCGCAGCATATGCGCCACCATGTCCGATTGCAGCGCGGCCGAGACCTTCTGCCCGATGCTCATCATCATCACCCGCTGGCCGAAACCGGCGATCGCGCGGGCCAGGAAGATGCCGAAAACGGCAATCCCGACCCAGGTGATCGCCGAGCGGTCGCCGGCGATGAAGACCTCGTCGAACATCGGCCGGATGATCCAGCTGAGCAGGCCCAGCATCGCGCCCTCGACCGACATCAGCAGGACCGCAATGACGATCCAGCCCAGGTGCCGCCGCAGATAGCCGCGCCAGAGCCAGCGGATCAGCGGGCCCTGGTCGGTCATGTCACCTCTGGCACCGGCCAGCCCATCTTGTCGTAGAAGGACTGCGTGATGGCCGCGTGGTCATAGCGCGTCGCCACCCAGTCGCGGATAGGCAGGCGGCCGCCCTCGCTTTCGGCCTCGTAGACCTCGAGCAGGTGATCCATCAGCCCGGTCTTGGTGTTGCGCAGATGCGCGTATTTCAGCGACAGCATCGACTTGGCCCGTGCGATGTCCGCGCCTTCCTTGTCCAGAAGCCACAGGGCCGAGACCAGCCCGGCCCGGTCGGCGCCGGACTTGCAATGCATCACGAAGGGCTTCTCGATCTCGTCGAAGATATCGAACAGCCGCATCAGGTGCGCGCGCGGCACCAGGGAGCGGGCGTAGATCTTGTAGTCGATGAGCTTGAGACCCAGCGCCGCACAGGCTTCCTTCTCGAACAGGTAAAAGCTGAACACGTCCTCGCCGCGCAGGTTCAGCACCGTTGTGATGCCCATCCGCTTGTAGCGCCGCAGCCGGCCGGGCGAGGGCTGGTTCGAGCGCCAGACCCCCGGCGCGATCTCGAACAGGTTGGTCCAGAGCCCGCGCAGAAAGCCGTGATCGGACAGGTAGAAATGCCATTTCGCCTGCCGCCGCGCCGCCGGGGTCGATATGTCCTTGCCGAAGGAGCGCGAGAAATCGCGTTCCTTTTCGTGCAGCCTGTTGAAGAATGCGCGGAGCAAGACGGCCCGTCCGGTTTGGTTGGTCGCAAAGGCCGGGTTTAGCTGCAAAGCCGGGGGTCGACAAGCGCGCCGGGCCGATTGACGCTGGCAGGGGCGCGCACTACGACGATCCGGCAAAGCGTAGCCCGGAGCCCTGTTTCATGTCGCTCGCCAACGGCCGTCACTATCTTGCCATTCCGGGCCCGTCCGTCGTGCCCGACCGCGTGCTGCAGGCGATGCACCGCGCCGCGCCCAATATCTATACCGGCGAGTTGCCCGAGATGGTCGAGGGGCTGCTGCCCGATCTCAGGGCTGTCGCCCGCACCGGCCATGACGTGGCGATCTACATCGCCAATGGCCACGGCGCCTGGGAGGCGGCGCTGGCCAACACCCATGCGCGCGGCGACAAGGTGCTGGTCCTGGCCACCGGCCGGTTCGCCCTCGGCTGGTCGGAGATCGCCAAGCGCCTGGGGATCGAGTGCGAGATCCTGGATTTCGGCAAGACCAGCGACGTCGCCGCCGACCGGGTCGAGGCGGCGCTGCGGGGGGACGCGGGCCACGCCTACCGGTCGGTCCTGATGGTGCATGTCGATACCTCGACCTCGGTCCGGAACGACGTCGCGGCGGTGCGCCGCGTACTCGACGATGCGGGACACCCGGCGCTCTTGATGGTCGACTGCATCGCCAGCCTGGCCTGCGACCGCTTCGAGATGGACGCCTGGGGCGTCGACCTGATGGTGGCGGCCAGCCAGAAGGGGCTGATGACGCCGCCGGGGCTGGGGTTCGTGTTCTTCAACGACCGGGCCGATGCCGCGCGCGGGCGGGCCGACTGCAACACGCATTACTGGGACTGGGACCTGCGGGTCCGGCCGGTCGATTTCTACCAGTATTTCGACGGCACTGCGCCGACGCATCACCTGTATGGCCTGCGCGCGGCGCTGGACATGATCGCCGAGGAGGGGCTGGAAAACGTCTGGTCCCGCCATGAAAAGCTGGCCGCCGCGATCTGGGCCGCCTGCGAGGCCTGGGGAACGGACGGGCCGCTGCAGCTGAACATCGCGGACCGGGCGAAACGGTCCTGCGCCGTCACCGCTATCCAGCTCGGCGCGCCCAAGGGCACCGAGCTGCGCGACTGGCTGACCGCGAATGCGGGGGTGACGCTGGGCATCGGCCTGGGCATGGCCGAGTCCGGCGAAGAGGCCTGGCACGGTCATTTCCGGATCGGCCATATGGGCCACGTCAACAGCCACATGGTACTGGGCGTGCTGGGCGCGATCGAGGCCGGGATGGTGGCGCTGGACATACCACATGGGTCCGGTGCGCTAAGCGCGGCGGCCAGGGCCTGCGCCGCGGCGTGATGCAGAACTAGCGCGCGAAGAGGAACCGGTCGGCCAGCACCGACAGCCCGACCGCCGCCGCGAACCCCCAGGCCGCCCAGATCACGAAGAGCAGGATGAAGGTCAGGATGCCGGCCATCACCAGGAACGGGATGGTGTAGTCCTCCAGGTACCCGTCGCCGGGCAGGGGTGGGCGGTCTTCGCTGTAACGGCGGTGTCCCATGGCGGCCTCGACTGCTACCACGGAAATCTTAGCATCCGGTGTCCGCTTGACCAGTCTCTGTGCGGCGTTTTGCCGTCACGTTTGCGCGCGGGCCCTGTCCAGCGCGGTTGGCAGCGCCTCGGCGAAGGCGTCGAGATCGGCGGGGGTGCCGGCCGAGACGCGGATGCAGCGGTCCTGCGGCGCCACGAACGGCATGCGCACGAAGATGCCCTGCTCGATCAGGTGCTTCAGCACCGCCCGCGCGAATTCGCCGTCGCCGCCGCAATCGATGGCGACGAAGTTGGTGGCCGAGGGCAGGGCGGTCAGGCCGGCCGCTGCGGCGATCCCGGCGATGCGGGCGCGCGCCTCTGCCACCTTGCGCAGGACCTCGGCGAGATAGCCGTGGTCCTGCAGCGCCGCGAGCGCGCCGGCCTGGGAAATCCGCGCCATGCCGAAATGGTTGCGCACCTTGTTGAAGGCGGTGATGAGATCCGGCGCGGCGATACCGTAACCGACCCGGGCGCCGGCCATGCCGTAGGCCTTGGAAAAGGTGCGGAACCGGACTACGCGCGGGTCTGCGGGATCGATCCGGGGCACGTCCTCCGGGGCGAGGAACTGCGCATAGGCCTCGTCGAGAACCAGAAGGCAGCCCTCGGGCATGTCGCGCACCATCGCCTCTACCGTCTCGCGGGGATGCCAGCTGCTCATCGGGTTGTCGGGATTGGCGAAATAGACCAGCTTCGCGCCGGTCTCGCGGGCCTTGCCGAACAGGGCTTGCGGGTCCTCGCGGTCGTCCCGGTAGGGAACCTTGTGCAGCGCGGCGCCG
>JAHELH010000235.1 GCA_024644285.1 Paracoccaceae bacterium
AGCTGCAGCGTGCAGCGATGCGCCATGCCCGCGGCGACGATGTTCTTGGCCAGGTAGCGCGCGGCATAGGCGGCCGAGCGGTCGACCTTGGTCGGGTCCTTGCCGGAAAACGCCCCGCCGCCATGCGGCGCCGCGCCGCCATAGGTGTCGACGATGATCTTGCGGCCCGTCAGCCCGGCGTCACCGTCAGGACCCCCGATGACGAACTTGCCGGTGGGGTTGACGTGCCACTCGGTCTTGGCGTCCAGCCAGCCGTCGGGCAGCACCTCGGTGATGTAGGGCTCGACGATGCCGCGCACGTCGGCGCTGGACAGATCGGGGTCGAGGTGCTGGGTCGACAGCACCACCGAATGCACCGCCACCGGCATTTCGTCCTCGTATCGGACGGTCAGCTGCGACTTGGCGTCGGGGCCGAGCTTGGGCTCGGTGCCGTTCTTGCGCACCTCGGACAGCCGGCGAAGGATGGCGTGCGCGTAGAGGATCGGTGCCGGCATCAGCTCGGCCGTCTCCTTCACCGCGTAGCCGAACATGATCCCCTGGTCGCCGGCGCCTTCCGCCTTGTCGCCCTTTGCGTCGACGCCCTGGGCGATGTCGGCGGACTGCGCGTGCAGGTAGCTGTCGACCTTGATGTTCGCCCAGTGAAAGCCCTCCTGCTCGTAGCCGATGTCGCGCACGCAATCCCGCGCGATCTCCTCGACCTCCTTGATCACGCGGCCCGGGCCGCGCACCTCGCCGCCGATGACGACGCGGTCGGTGGTGGCGAAGGTCTCGCAGGCCACCCGGCTGACCGGGTCGGCGGCGAGAAAGGCGTCGAGGACGGCGTCCGAGATCCGGTCGCAGACCTTGTCGGGGTGACCTTCAGACACGGATTCCGAGGTAAAGATGTAATTCTTACGGGACATGAAGTGCTCCATTGGGTTCCGGCCGGCCACGTCAGGAAGCCGTTGTGGCGGCGATACCGGGCTGCGTTATGCGCGGGGCGACCCGCGGTCAACCGGAATTTCGGCGCGCCGTGGCGGCGGCGCCCAGCAACAGCGCCAGGATCAGAACGGCAAGCGGAAAATCACCCATTCGCCAGTAGAGCGTGGTCGCGCCGGCGGGCGGCAGGGATGCGTCCAGGAACCCCGCCTGCCCCAGCGGCAGCGAGGCGGTGACCTCGCCGCGCGCGTCGATGACCGCCGAGACGCCGGTATTGGCGACCCGCACCATCGGCAAACCCGTCTCCACCGCGCGCAACCGCGCCTGCGCCAGGTGCTGGTAGGGCCCCGAGACCGTGCCGAACCACGCGTCATTGGTGATCTGCAACAGCCAGTCGGGCCGGGCGTCGGCGCCGCGGACATCCTGCGGAAAGATCGCCTCGTAGCAGATCAGCGGCCGGACCCGGCCCAGGACGCCCAGATCCAGCAGCCGGGCGCCCGGACCGTCGCTGAACCCGAACCCCTCTTGCGCCGTGAACGCCGACAGGCCCATTGGGCGCAGCAGCCACGGCGCCGGGATGTACTCGCCGAAGGGCACCAGGTGATGCTTGTCGTAAAGCTGGGAAGGCGCACCCGCGGCATCCAGCACGACGAGGCTGTTATAGGATCGCGCCGCCTCCTGCCGCAGCAATCCCAGCACCACCGGAACGCCCCCCGCCGCCTCGGCGATCCGCGCAAAGGCGGGATCCGCCGCGTCGAGCAGCCAGGGGATCGCGGTTTCGGGCCAGACGATCAGGTCGGGCCGGCGTCCGGCCGGCGCCGCGGTGAACCCAATCTGGCGGGCGAAGAATTGCGGCGCCGCGTCAGGATCCCATTTCAGATGCTGCGCCGCGTTCGGCTGGACCAGCCGGATCACCGGCCGCGGCTCGTCCGGCGCGGGCAGCGGCTGCGCGCCGATCCAGGCGCCGAGCCCGAAAATGCCCGCGGCAAGGACCGCAACGACGGCCCGGCCTGCCGCGCGCTGCACCGTGACCGCCATTGCGGCCAACAGAAGGGTCAGCAAGGTAAGCCCGTGCGGCCCGGCCAGGCTCGCCAGGTGCATCGGCGCCCAGCCGATCCAGACGTGACCGATCAGCGCCCAGGGAAACCCGGTGAACAGGTAGCTGCGCGCCAGTTCCGCCCCGGCCAGCGCCGCGGCCCAGGACAACGCGCGCGGCCAGCCCGCGGGGGCGGCAGAATGCGCCAGCGCGCATGCCAGGCCCCAGAAGAGACCACCGACGGCGGCGGCAATCAGCAATGCAAAAGGCGCCATCCAGCCGTGGCGCGCGATGTCCACGAGAAACGGCTCGACCATCCAGCTCAGCGTCAGCGCAAAGTATCCGGCGCCCGCCGCGCCGCCGATCCAGAATGCGCCGCGCGCCGTCCCGGCGGACCTGAACAGGTGGAACAGACCGGCCAGCGCCAGCAGCGTCGCCACCGGAAAGGAAACCGGCGCCTGGCCAAGTCCCGCTGCGGCACCCAGCGCGCCCGCGGCCAGCAGGCGGGCCCGGGGGCGCAATCCGCTCAGCCGCGCGACCGCCGCCGTTTCAGGCATCGGCGCGCGGCTTCAGCCGCACGCGCAGCCGCTTGATCCGGCGTGGATCGGCATCGACGATCTCGAATTCGACGCCCGAGGGATGCGGAACCACCTCGCCCCGCGCAGGCACGCGCCCTGCGAGCATGAAGACCAGCCCGCCCAGCGTGTCGATTTCCTCCTCGTCGCGGTCCTCGACCAGCTTGCGGCCGATCTCGGCCTCGAAGTCGTCAAGCGGGGTCTTCGACACGGCCAGGTAGCAGCCCGGCTTCTCCAGCGTCCAAAAGCGGTCTTCCTCGGTGTCGTGCTCGTCCTCGATCTCGCCGATGACCTGTTCGATCAGGTCCTCGATCGTGACCAGCCCGTCGACACCGCCATATTCGTCAATCACCAGCGCCAGGTGCATCCGCTGGCTCTGCATCTTCTGCAAGAGCACGCCGATCGGCATCGAGGGCGGCGCGAATAGCAGCGGGCGCAGCATCTTGCGCAGGTTGAACCGCGGACTGGAGCCGCCGTTGAACCCGTGGTTCAGCGCGAAATCCTTCAGGTGGATCATGCCCAGCGGGCTGTCGAGGGTCCCCTTGTAGACCGGCAGCCGCGTCAGCCCGCTTTCGCGGAAGACGTGCACCAGGTCGTCTTTCTTGATGGTGACCGGCACCGATACGATCTCGGCTTTCGGGATGGCCACGTCCTCGACGCGCATCCGGCGCAGGTTCAGAAGGCCCAGCGCGGAATGGGCGCTGGTCGCGCCGTTCACCTTGCTTTGCTGGCTTTCGGGTTGCGCCTCGTCGGCGGTGTTGTTCTGCGTCAGGGCCTCTTTGATGCGGCTCAGCAGCCCGCGTGTCCCTGTCGTCTCCGGGTCCTGCGCGCCCTGCGCCGCGCTAGAAGGCCCGCTTTCGTCTTCGCCCATCTTTCCTTACCGTTTCACATCGGAGACAATGCCCCGCGTGCCTAATATGGGTCGTCAACACCCATGGATGCAAGTATCTCGACCTCCAGCCGCTCCATCAGGGCGGCATCGGCATCGGTCATGTGGTCATATCCCAGCAGATGCAACACCCCATGGACCAGAAGGTGGCAAAGATGCGCCGATAGGTCGCGGCCCTGGGCCGCCGCCTCGCGCGCGCAGGTTTCGTAGGCGATCGCGATGTCGCCCAGTTCCAGAATCTTTCCCGGCGCGGGCTCCGGCAAATCCGGCGCCTCGCCCGGTGTCGACGCGGCGCGCTCCTCTGCGGGCCAGCTCAATATATTCGTGGGCTTCGCCTTGCCGCGGAACTCGGCGTTCAGCGCCGCGATACGCGCGTCGTCGCAGGCGAGAAGCGACACCTCGCATGTTTCCGGGTCCAGACCCAGCCGTTCCAGCGTGCTCCGCGCCGCCCGGTCGGCGAGGTTCGGCAACGCCAGCGCCTCCCATCTGGCATCCTCGATGATCGTTTCTACCGGCACCGCCTCGTCCACCTTGCCATCCGTGCCGCTTTTGCAGACCCGGCGCGGCGGTGTCCAGCGCCGTTGAACCGGGGCGGCAGACATGCATGCTGGCCGGCATGGCGGCACCAGGGCGGATATTGGTCATCGGCGCGGGCATGCCCCTGGGGCTGCGGATCGTGCAACTTCTTCGTGCGCGCGGGTTCTCGGTCACCGGCGCCTACCGGACGCCGCG